>NZ_JBTSLF010000174.1:0-5160 GCF_054640775.1 Candidatus Aquicultor sp.
TGCTTTTCAGCGATAGAAGTGTAATCGAAAATTGCTGCGATATCGTTAAAATCTTCTTCCCGGGCGACTTTGGCAAAACCAGGATACATTTCAGTCCATTCATAATGCTCACCACCGGCGCTGGCCGCCAGATTCTCGGCGGTGGAGCCGATAACCCCGGCGGGAAAAACCGCCTGGATTTGTGCTTCACCTCCCTGCAGCAGTTTGAACAGCCTTTTGGCATGTTCTTTCTCCTGATTGGCCGTCTCCTCAAAAATAAACGATATCTGAACCAATCCTTCTTTCTTGGCCTGGCTGGCAAAGTAGGTATATCGATTTCTGGCCTGGGATTCCCCGGCAAAGGCGGTAAGGATATTTTTTTCGGTTTTGGATCCTTTTAACTCCATCAGGGGTTCTCCTTTCGATTCTATTATTCTTGAATGGCTGGCTGGCTTGATTGTGGTTTAACCGCTTTGCAGGCCGGACAAACGCCGACCAGTTCCAATTTATAGTCAAGGATTTCAGAATCACCCAGTTTGGAGACGGCTTGGTCGATCTCTTTTAATGGACGGGTGGTAAGATCCTTTATCTGACCGCAAACCACGCACCGTAAATGATAGTGGTTGCCGGTTGTTCCATCGAACCGTCTTTGGTTTCCCCCGCCTTCTAATTTCTTAATCTGACCGTTTTCCGATAAGATTTCCAGGTTCCGATAAATGGTCCCCAAGCTGACTCTGGGAATACGTTTCCTGACAATAGTATAAACTTCATCGGCCGTGGGATGAGAGGTAACGTCTTTTAATTCTTCCAGTATGATCCGCCGGGCATCCGTTTGTCTGAGTTTTTTTTGGGAAAAAGGCATAATTTTTATTTTGATAATAATTATTATTACTATAAAAATTAATTTTCTATTGTCAAGGTCCGTACAAAAAAAAGTTAAGCCGGATTTTAGAAGAGGCCCTGTTAAGGGTTAAGAGAGGCTAAAGAGAACGGTCAGAACCGCAGTCGGGGCAGATCCAGGTAATACCGTTGCAGGTCATCCCCCAGGCATTGTCTTGAAAACAACGCTGACAAATTTGAAATCCGCAAGGACAAACCCAGCAAAATTCTTCCCCATGCCCGCAGCAGTGACATTGAAAAGTTCTCCTGGGTCTTTTATTTTTTCTGGTTTCAACAGTCATCCGTTAAGAAAAATGACCCGATGCTTTCTATCGGGACATGATGGTCAAAGTTTCCCCTGGTCGTACCGGTTTATTTTTGTTCCGTTTATTCCATTGGAGCAGATCCCCCGAAGTAACCTTGTACTTAGCGGCAATACTCGCCAGGGTTTCACCTTTTTTCACTTTATGTTGGATTTTCTTTTTTCCTGGTGAATCCTGTGGCAGGTTCTTCTCTCCGGCCTTGGGTGGTTCTTTTTTCCCCAATTTAACCGATAAACCTTGATTGGCCATTTCCAGGGCTTTCAACCTGGATTCCCATTTGGCCTGAATGTCTTCAATCGCTTTTATCCTTTTATCAAGCTTTTCAGCCTGCTCCCGGGAAATGGTTTCCAAATTTTTTATCTTCTTTTCCAATTTTGACCCTGTCCCGGAACTATCCTGAAAAAATATTATATATCCGATATAAATCAGGCCCAAAACGATCAGGAGACCAAATACGATTTCTAAAGAGGAGAGGGGGAATCGTTGTTTATTGAAAGAAGAATTCAACAGGTTTTGGGTGGGAGTGCTTTCTGTTTTAATTTCATTTTCCATATATTTTCCAGGAAGGGGGAACCAGTATTAAAAATAATTGAATCAGAGTTTGATTACAATGGGTTTATCATACCAATGTTGTCTTGTGTTGTCAATTTAAGAGACAAGCCGGCTCTCAACGATACTGCAATCTTTGAACAGAGGATTCAAGTAATGGACGGGGTGATTTTCGGAATCGCCGAACTAAAATTCCAACCTAAACCGCCATGCCCCGCCTTTTGGGGCGTGGCACCACGATCCGGTCGGGCCGCTCGGCCCGCTCGACTTTGTCGAGCTTTCGAAGAGGCATCCATCCGGATGCCGATGCCGAGCTCCTGTTAAGGTCGATGAAATCGACCGATTAAAAAAGGGTTTCTGGCGAGTGCTTAAGGCGAAAATCCAGGTGTTTCCATCCGGAAATTCGAATTTCCGGATGGAAACTAATTAATAATCGGAGGCGGGCCATGGGGTTAAAGGATAAAATCGAGGCAGGGGAATTTACTTTTTTAGCAGAAATGGAACCACCGAAAGGGGTGGAGGTCTCTGACCTGTTGTCCAATGCCAAAAGAGTCAAAGACGGGATCGATGCCTTCGTCGTACCGGAAATGAGCAATGCCGTCATGCGTATGAGTTCCCTGGGAGGGGCTATGATCTTGCAGAACGAAGGATTGCCGACGATATTTCAGGTTTGCTGCCGGGACCGAAACCGTCTGGCCATCCAGGGTGATTTGCTGGCAGCTTACGCCCTGGGAATCACCAACGTCATGGCGGTCGGGGGTGAAGATCCCAGCTTTGGGGATCATCACCAGGCCCGTTCGGTATTTGACATCGATCTTGTTGAGTTGATTAGAACCATGGACCGGCTCAACAAAGGTCGGGATATGGCCGGTATCGAACTCAGCGGTGCACCAGACTTCTTTATCGGTTCCACCGCCGAAGCTGGATCCCAAGGGAAATCAACGGAGGTGGAAATGGAAGAGCTGATGAAAAGGGTCGAGGCCGGAACGCGCTTTTTCATCACTTCACCCATATTCGACTTATCTCTGCTTGAACCATACAAAAAGCGGATCGATTTCCATAAGGTGGCCATTATTCCCACGGTTATGCTGCTCAAGTCATTAGGGATGGCCCGATACATCGTCCGTAACCTGCCGCATATTCACATACCGGATACGGTTATCGACCGGATTGCTCGGGCACCGGACAAGGTACGCGAGTGTGTCCGGATTGCAGCCGAAACGGTTAGGGAACTCAAGAATCAGGGGTACAGCGGCGTCTATCTGGCCACTATGGGATGGGAGCACAAACTGCCGGAAATCATCGAAGGGATTTAATACGAAAATAGGATCCATCACTCAACGAGCCTATTTTCATGTATCGTGGTGTCACGCCACCAAAAGCGTGGCATGACGGTTTAGAGGGAAGGTAAAATGGAATCGAAAACCGAAAAAGGCCTAACACCTGCGGTCGTGAGCCAAGGACCAAGTTTGGTTGGGGCGGTAATGGTGGTCGGGGGAGGCATCGCCGGAATGCAATCTGCACTGGACCTGGCCAATTCCGGGTACTATGTCTACCTGGTCGAGCAATCATCGGCCATCGGTGGATTGATGTCTCAGTTGGACAAGACCTTTCCCACCAATGACTGCGCCATGTGAATTATCTCGCCTAAACTGGTCGAGGTCGGCCGGCACCTGAACATCGAAATTCTGACTAATACCGAAGTCCTGGGATTGGATGGAGAGCAGGGTTTTTTCAAGGCCCGACTCCGGCAGCAGCCCCGCTTTGTAGACTTATCCAAGTGCACCAGTTGCGGTGAATGCAGCAAGGTCTGTCCCATAGAGCTGCCCAACGAATATGATCAAGGCTTATCCAAGCGCAAGGCCGCCTTTAAAAAATATCCCCAGGCGATTCCCGGCGGATATGCCATTAGCAAGCGCGGAAACGCCCCCTGCCGGGTAACTTGTCCTGCTCATGTGAGTGTTCAGGGGTATATCGCCCTGATCAATGCCGGAAAATACAAGGAGGCCGTGGAGCTGTTTAAAAATGACCATCCTTTTCCCGGGGTTTGCGGAAGGGTTTGCCACCACCCTTGTGAAGCGGCCTGCACCCGCCAGTCGGTCGATGAACCTTTGGCTATCATGAACCTCCATCGGTATTTAGCCGACTGGGATCAGAAAAGCGGCCTTCCCTTCTTGCCACAGAAAAAGGAATCCAAACTAAAAAAGGTGGCTATCATCGGCGCCGGACCGGCCGGTTTGACCTGTGCCTATTTTCTGGCCATCGAGGGGTATGCGGTTACGGTTTTTGAAAAACTGCCTGTTCTGGGGGGGATGCTGAGTGTGGGCATTCCTGCCTACCGACTGCCCCGTGACATCATCGAAACGGAAATTCAGACCATCCGCGATCTGGGTGTGGAGTTCAAAACCGGGGTAGAGATCGGCAAGGATTTTACCATCGGCCAACTTCGGCAACAGGGATACGGGGCCTTCTTTCTGGGGATCGGATCTCAGGCCTGTAAGGCCCTGGGTATCGAGGGGGAAAATCTAAAGGGGGTCTATCCCGGGCTTGATTTCTTAAGGGAGGTCAATCTCGGCAACCGGATCAACCTGGGAGACCGGGTGGCGGTGGTCGGCGGCGGTAATGTGGCCATGGATGCGGTGCGTACCGCCCTGCGCACCGGCAGCACCCGTCCTTTCATTATCTATCGACGCAGTCTGGAAGAGATGCCGGCCAATGCCGAAGAGATTGAAGAATGCCAGGCCGAGGGGATCGAGATCATGACTCTGACCAATCCGGTGCGGGTGGTGGCAGAAGCCGGCCGGGTCAAGGCCATCGAATGCCTCCGTATGGCCCTTGGTGCACCGGATCAAAGCGGCCGGCGCCGCCCGGAACCGATCCCCGGCAGTGAGTTTATCATCGAAGTCGATGCCGTTATCCCGGCTATCGGCCAGGAGTCCGATTGGACCTGCCTGACCGAGGAGTGCGGCTGTAAGCTTAACGATTGGGGCACCATTCAGGTCAATCCGGTAACCCTCCAATCCGCTGATCCTGATATCTTTGCCGGCGGAGATGCCGTCAGCGGTCCGCGGACCGTAGTGGAAGCCATCGGGGCCGGTAAAGAAGCGGCCATATCGATTGATCGCTTTCTCCAAGGCCGCGATATGCAGGAGGGCCGACCGAAACTTTGGGAAGCTGTTATCGATGTTCCAACCGAGGGGCAGACCCTACAGGCCCGAACTGGGATGTCTCATGCCCCGGCCGATCAACGAATCCAAAACTTCAATGAGGTTCAACTGGGCTATCAGGAGAGTGATACGCAAGAGGAAGCGCGACGCTGTCTGAAATGCGGGATTTGCTCCGAATGCTACCAGTGTGTAGACGCCTGTCTGGCCAAAGCCGTGGACCATGATCAGGCGGTGATAGAAAAGGAAATCGAGATCGGATCGGT
>NZ_JBTSLF010000175.1:0-5148 GCF_054640775.1 Candidatus Aquicultor sp.
TCCGGCAAAGGAGCTTTTCCCCCCTCAGGAAGATCGATTCAAACTCGCTCTGCAAATAATAAGAAGACGGATCGATATATTGACAAGATCGGAAGAAGTTACAGTAGACACGGTGGCAGAAGAAGTCCGGAGACTTCTGAGCAAGTACAAACGAAAAAGACGACTCGGCAGAAGTGAACCAAGAGCATTGAGAACAAAAAATACTAAATATCCATTTTTAAAAGGAAACAGATATCCGTGTTTATTATCTTAACCTTGTACCATTATCCCTGAGAGCAACCGGCTATATTATTCATTCATAAAGTTTAACAAATTATATAAGACTAAAACAAAGTTGCTCCAACTTATACTTGCGCGCTATCCAAAAGATGATGAATATTATAAGACAACTAAGTCCACACTTTCTCAAGTTCAGCAAGAATACTTAAATTTTATAAATAATACTTCTCAAGCAGATCCGGGTTCCTTTATAGCAAGGTATATCAAATCTTCTCAATTACCGGCTTTTGATGAGAGTCTGCCCCCGGATAAACAATTAGATTTCTTAAAAGCACACTCTTTAGATAATGTAGATTTTAAGGACGGCGAATTAACCTATTCAGATCTATTCACGAGTAAAACAATAGAGTATTTAACATATTATCGCAATCCGCAATTACCAAAAGAAATTCTTGAAAAAGAATTTATTATTGCCATAGATACAATATTAAATAAAGCTAAGATTAATTATAGAGTTTATAAGCAAATTGTAGAATACTTAATAGATGGGTTTAAGAAATTTGGATTTGAAAATGACCTTAACTATGTAGTTGATAATTATGTAATAAAAGATGATTTATGCTTGGATAAATTTTATTAGGAATAATAAATTAAGCTGGATAAATATATCTGATCTTAAAGGATGGAGCGGTAAATCTGCATCAGATTATTTTATTTATGCAACACCAACAATGTTTTTACTTGATCGAGATAAAAAGATAATCGGAAAACCTACGACTATATCCGGGCATAATAAATTATTCTAAACCCTAATCAATCTAAGGTCTCCCTCTTTCCCCATTAATTTTATCTTTGATGTTAGACTAACATTAATTATTTTAATTGCTTAAAAATCATAGGGATTTATCTGCATGAAACGTATCGCATTCTTAATTTTCGGTGTAATATTTATATTTAGAATAAATGTTTTTGCTCAGCTAGACCAATTCAAGGGCATGTCACAAGAACAATTAAAGCAAAAAGCTGCTTCAATGGGTTATACTGAAGAAGAATTATTAAAATTGCAACAAGCTCAGCAGGCTTCAAAACAAAAACAGCAAGGGGAAGAAAGCGAACAAACTCAGAAGACGGTAGTGGTTACTCCTCCGGTTGCAGCTCCACCTTCTAATTATACTGTACCGGCATTTTCTGGCAGAGGGAACGCTGCAAGCCTTCCTGCTTATGGATATAATATTTTTACATATTCTCCTACTTCATTTGAGCCTTCATTAAACGTTCCGACTCCTACTAACTATGTATTTGGCCCCGGTGATGAAATAATCCTTACACTTTGGGGAGAGACACAACTCGTTAATGATTTAACCGTCTCAAAAAACGGCGATATTTTTGTTCCCGAAATAGGATTAGTGAACGTAAACGGCTTAAGCCTCGACGCGTTAAAGTCAAAATTATTTAATAGATTATCACAAGCATACTCGTCTTTAGCAACCGGAAAAACACATTTTAATATTTCTACCGGAAAGCTTAGAAGCGTTAAAGTTTATGTCTTAGGCGAAGTAAACAAACCCGGTGGTTATACTCTTCCCGGAATGTCTTCTTCATTTACGGCGTTATATTATTGCGGGGGTCCTACTATAAATGGTTCTCTAAGAGATGTCAAGGTATTAAGAGGAGGTAAAGTAGTTTCCGAAATCGATCTTTATAATTATCTGCTCAATGGAGACAAGTCTAAAGATATTCGGCTTCAGGATGAAGACATACTTTTTGTCCCTCCGGTTGGAAGAAGAGTTGCAATTACCGGAAGTGTTTTCCGCCCTGCAATTTATGAATTGAAAAAAGGTGAAACTTTACAAAATTTATTGAAATATGCCGGAGGAGTTGACTTTAACGCCTATTTCCAAAGTGTCCATATCGAAAGGATAATCCCCTTTGACCAAAGAAAAGATTATACAAATAACATCCTTAGTATAGACTTAAATTTTTCCACGGTTAACGAGCTTAATAATAGCGACTATAAGTTAGATGACGGAGATGTCGTGGATATCTCTAACATCAACACCCTACCCCAAAATAGAGTAGTCATTAACGGCGATGTAAGAAAACCGGGGGTTTATGAATTGATGAGTCCGAATATGACTGTACGAGATTTAATATTTAAAGCCGATAGCCTTTTCCCGGATGCTTTTTTAGAAAAAGCGGTTTTAATAAGGACTTTACCTTCCGAGAAAAAAGAAATTATAGGATTCGATCTGACTAAAGCACTTTCCAGAGATCCTGCAAATAATATTACACTAAAAAACCGGGATGAAATACAAATTTATAAGCAGGATAATTTCTATCCAACCAGAAGCGTAGAAATATACGGACAAGTGAAAAATCCCGGGAAATTCACACGGTTCAAAGACATGACGCTGACAGACCTTATTGTACTTGCAGGCGGCGTAACTGATTTTGCTACTACTAAGAATATTGAAATTGTAAGAATGGATACAACTAGTACAAGTGCTTACGCTCAAAAGTTCACGGTTAATCTGCCGACTGACTATTGGAATGAAAAAAAATCGGATGACTTTAAACTTGAAGACTATGACCGTGTATTTATTAAAACAGATACAAGCAAAAACTTTAAAGGTGTTATTAGCATTACCGGCGAAGTTCAATTTCCCGGTTCTTATTCAATTCTATACCGCGGGGAAAAATTATCCGACTTTATAAAAAGAGCCGGTGGTTTTAAGGTAAACGCATACACAGAAGGTATCTATTTATTACGTAACAATCCTGTTTTGAAAAAATTACAAAGTGTGAAAATTCCGGATAGTCTTCTCTTCAAAAATTATACTGGTCGTCCTATTTATGATGCTGCTACATTTCAAGCAGAATTAGGCAACAGGATACCGATTAGTTGGGATAACATTCAGAATCATACATCTTCAATTTATAATCTTGAATTACAACCGGGAGATCAATTAGTTATTCCAAGAGATTCACGGACGATAACAGTTGTAGGAGATGTTAACCTGCCTTCTACTGTTCCTTATGAAGAAGGTGCGGGTATTTCATATTATATTAATCAAGCAGGTGGATATACTCAATCTTCCTACAAAGGTGACGATATTGTAATACTTCCTAACGGTAAAAAATGGAATCCATCAGGTTGGTTCTTTATTCCTAATCCCCAGATTTTATCCGGATCTACTATTTTTGTCCCTTCTTATGTAGAAAAACCCGGGACAGATGCCTGGCCGATGATTCGTGATATTGTTACTGTGGTTTCTTCTACTGCTATTCTTATTTTTACAATTAAAAAATATTAAAATAAGGATAAGAGAATGTTCTAAGAGGATTGTTTTTTAGAGCACTATTATAACCAAAATTTAATTTGAACTTAACGGGATAAAAAATTTACTTAAATATGCCAAACGAAAATAAAAATCAAAATCAACAATCCAGCTTAATTCCTTCAGAGGAAACAAAACAGCAGATAAATAGACAGTCAATTTCTAACGGCGAGGTCGAAGAAGAAATACCTTTTGATATCCGGTTTCAACAGATGGTAGATAAAGCACGGCCTTATTTAAAAAACTTATGGGACTTGCGTAAGAAATTTATTGTTTTTAATGCAGTTGTCTTAGCCTTTACATTAGTTTACTTAATTTTTCTAACCAAACCTTATTTTGACAGCACTGTAACAATATTGCCTGATTACGGCGGTAAGGAATCCTCATTAGGGCAGCTTGGCAGTCTTGCATCTCTTGCAGGCGTCAGCGTCGGTGGAGGTTCCCCGACTGAAATATATCAAAATTTAATAACCAGCGAATCAGTATTATCTCCGGCTATTTACGCTAAATACAAAACAGAAAAATTCCCCGATTCAGTAAATTTAATTCAGTATTTCAAAATAAAACCTAACAAAAATTTACCCAGTGATTTGCAAAAACGCGATATGTTTCTCAAGGCATTTAAGGGCTTAACTAAAGGAAGACTTATCACGGATGTAGACAGGATGACTAAAATTCTAACTCTTTCAGTAAAAATGCCGGAGGCTCAACTCTCGGCCGATGTAGCTAACAAGGTTGCAGAGTCACTTGATAATTATATTAGAACGAAGCGCAAATCTTATGCATCGGAACAAAGCCAATACATTGCAACAAGACTTATGCAAGTTAAGGATTCATTAAACGTTGCCGAAAATAAATTAATGTATTTTAAGCAACAGAACAGAATGGTAATCCAGTCACCGGAATTGATGCTACAGCAAGCCAGACTTCAGAGAAATGCGGAAATAAGGAATGCAGTTTATTTAGAACTAAGCAAACAACTTGAGTTAGCGAAGATTGCCGAAGTAAAAGACACACCTGTTCTAAATATTAAAGAATTGGCTAAAGATCCAATAGTTAAAACCGGACCTAAAAGATTGACCTCGTTGATTATTGTAATGTTCCTGTCCGTGTTATTTTCAGGTACTTATTTTTCCTTTAAAAGCACTATAAAAAAGTATGCTGCTATTATGGGTTTGGACTCAATAAGAATTAAAAGGAAAAATCAAAAAGGATAACCCATATCCCCTAAATATTTCCACTATCATTCTGACGAAAGTATATCTTTGCATTTATCAGAATGACGGCAATCAGAATCTCCCGCTAAATAAGTCAGAGATTCCGGATCTAGCCCGGAATGACAAAAAGATAAATGAGACTCTGTTTCAATTCCCGAATGAAATGAATAAAAAAGCCCTATGAGTATAATTCTCAAAGGGCATTTTTGTCTCAACTTATACTGTTAATCTTATTTCTGAAGAGCCGTATTCGCCTGCTTCATCTGCTGCAATTGCTGAATCTCAGTCTTAATGCCTCCGGCATTCGGATAATAGGTCTCCAATCTCTGAAGGATACCGATAGCCTTGTCATATTCTTTTAAGTTCACGTAAAT
>NZ_JBTSLF010000176.1:0-3993 GCF_054640775.1 Candidatus Aquicultor sp.
GGTTGCCGATCTATTAACGCAGAATACGGCTATCCTTGCAGATCTATTTGCGCTGCTGGACGAGAACCATAAACAACGGGCGCTCAAATATTACGAAAACTTGGGAGATGCGCCGACCTTTCTGTTCATAACGATTCCAAAAGTACCCGAGGGATAAGACTATGCACGACGCATGGCGGCAATATACCCCATCACCGAGCTTATGCTGATTTGGCTGCTCGCGCACAATGCGGGTCTTGCCGCATGCGGCATTGTGGTGCCGCCATATGTCGGGCAACAGATTTGTGAAGAACTGGGTATCGAGGGTAGAGACATCATCGTCGGTATAAGCCTAGGGTACCCGGACGAGCAACCGGTCGCAGAAGAACACCCGCGCGCAAAAGCCACTTACTACGGGTAATGCAGCACCTTGCTTAAAATGTATATAAAAAGATCACGCCCTTTGGCATCGTGCCTAAGGGCTTTTCTTGTGGCAGGGGAACTAGACATTTAAAGCAGACGTTGATTATGCAACAATAGCGAATATGAAGGTTCCTTTGCGTACTAAGCTTTCCACATATTGTGAGAATTTATTATCTCGGCGATCACGGGTGGTGCTCCTCGTCATACTTCTCGTAGGTAGTGCCGCTCGAGTCTATCACCTAAGTTGGGCCAGCCTTTGGTTTGACGAAGCGTTCTCTGTACGTGTATCGAGCATGAGCTTTACAGGTATGATGCAAGAGATTCTCCATACCGACTTCAACCCGCCGCTACATTTTATCATCCTGCATTTCTGGATGAAGGTGTTCGGCAGCTCAGAATCTTCGATACGATTCGTATCATTGATATTCGGGGTTGCCGCGCTTTTCATGATGTATCAACTGGGTAAATATCTTTTCAATAAAGAAATCGGTATTGTGAGCGCTCTTCTTTTGGCTTTATCCAGACCTAATATCTACTATTCTCAGGAGGCGCGGGGCTATAGCCTGATGCTCTTCTTAACCCTGGTGTCTTTCTACTTCTTCCTCCAACTTCGCAACAAAAAGAACGCTACTGCCCCTGTTTGCTATCTGGTATCGAGCATCCTCTTGCTGTATACGCATATGTTCGGCATGCTCATTATTATCACACAAACCATCTATCTGGTGTTCGGGGCGTTGCTGCGCGACGTTCAGCGTGATCCCCACTCTCGCCGCTGGCTGATTCGCACATGGCCTCTTTACCAACTGGTTTTATTTATCGGCTACACGCCATGGATTATGGTGTATATCCATAAACTCGCCGAGGCGCGAGCACTGGCGCAACAACCTCTGGGCTGGACGCTTATGCAACCCTCATCGGCCATGATTCCTGCAATCTCAACCAAACTGGCGGGGTCGTCGTGGTTACTTGTGGCGATGATTCTCTGTTTGGCACTGGCCACATTGTCAACAGCCCTCAACAAACGGAACCTCTCACAGCGCTCCGACATGTTAACCGGGCGTTTTATATCTAATGGTTTAGAAGGCGTAGATTCTGATAATGACAAGATGCTTCTGTTGTTGATTTGGATAATCGCCCCCACCCTGCTTGCGCTCATAATTTCCGTAAGTTTTGTGCCCATCATTCATTACAAGTACCTGCTGGGATTAACACCTGCATTGTATATGCTGGTCGCCATAGGCATCCGAAGCGTGAAGCCCTTAGCGGCTAAAGCGGCGATCGTTACGACCATCATCGCGTTTTCTTTTTTTAATCTTTGGAATTACTACAATATGCCCAGCAAACCGGACTGGCGAAGCGTTGTGGCCAGCATAGAAAAGCGCGCCGCCCCCGGCGATTTCGTCATCGTTTCACCCGCGCCAAACATTCAAAACGGATTCAGTTACTATTTGAGGCGGAACGATTTAGCGTTGGCGGGATTCCCAGAACAAGGGATGTTAAGCGAGGCGCATGGGATTAATGAATTACAGCCCATGCTAGAAGACCGCCAAGGCTTCTGGGTGGCAATACTCATCGCCCACGGTGAGAACGGGCTTATCGATAACGCGAAAGCTCTTACCCAGCTATTAAAAACCTATTACCACATCGCCGACAGGACGAGTTTTGATGGGATCGAACTCTATCGCTGCCAACGAAAGCAAGTCAAGTAGTGCTCTTCATCAGCGCTGATGCTATGTCAACAAGCACCTCTCTTCTAAGTGAAAAATCATTCCACTGTGGCTAGTAGTATCGAAAAGATTCCTAGGATTAAATACGCTTCGGCTTTCTTAAGAAGCAAATATAAACGCTTTGAAGTTGTCCGTTGTTGATATGGCTTACGACAAAGGGGTAAATAGAAGTAACACAGCAAAAAGGAGATGTTCATTTGTCGCCAATCGATCTTTTGTTAGCGGAGCATAAGCTTATATGGCGCATGGTTGCGCATACTGACCGTGAGCTTGCAAGAATGCAGACAACCGGGCAGGCGGACCCCACATTTCTTGATATTTCTGCCGATTTCTTTAGGGTCTACACTGATATATGCCACCACGGCAAAGAGGAGCATATCTTGTTTAGCGAACTTGCCACTAAGCCGCTTTCCGCCGAACTGAGCACCATAATGGATCACCTTATACTGCAGCACGAGCACCTGAGGCAGGTCGTAAAAGAGCTAATCGCTGCCAATGAGCGATACGAGCACGACTCTAAAGAGGCTTTTCAGGATATCGAGAGAATACTGCTTGCGATTAACACGTTTTATCCTAAGCACCTTAGAACGGAAGAAGAACACTTCTTTCCTTTCGTAATGGCATACTTGAGCACGCAGGAGAGCGATGCGATGGCCAAAGCCTTCCCGCAGTTCGATGCACGATTATTCCATGAACTCTATAGCGAAAAGGTACTGCAGCTTGAGAAAAATCAGGAACAAAAACGCTCTGCTTAAATACTAGAGCGTTTGTGTTGTATGTAAATGTCCAAAGCTCGTAGCAATTGCAGCTATCAAGATTGTAATGCCTATCCCTGTGAGCTGTACGCCAAAAATCTTGAGAGCTGGATTAACGCCAGGCTTACCCTCTTCTTTTTTGCGCCAGACAAGGAACAACGATACTCCCATGAGGGTAAACAGGATTAACCATACCGGCCCGAATACGGAATTCGGTGGGTTAAACGATGGCTTCTTTAGTGTCGGGTACCAGGACTTAATGGCGCCTACCGTAAAGAGTGGTGAAAGAAGCTTAAAAAGAAAAGATGGGCGACTCACTTCTTAGAACGGGTAAAGATAAGCAACACTTCGTCATTATGGAATAAACGTGTGGATTTGATATGGTTAAGGAGTCTTTTAAAACAGGCCTTAGCTTTGGCCTGACCTCGGGGATCATTACTACGCTTGGGCTAATTGTAGGATTAAGCTCAGGTTCTAGTTCAAGATCCGTGGTTGTCCAAGGAATACTAACGATTGCCATTGCCGATGCCTTCTCTGATGCTTTAGGGATTCATATCTCAGAAGAATCGGAGGGTAAGCACTCAGAACGTGAGATATGGGAATCGACTATTACCACATGGCTAGCCAAGTTCTTCTTTGCCTCCCTGTTTATCATCCCCGTAGTGCTGCTGCGGTTACCGCTAGCTGTTATCGTAAGCGTTATCGCAGGACTGCTTCTTTTGTCCATAATTAGCTATGTTATTGCAAGATACGAGAACGAGAGACCGTTTAAGGTCATCAGAGAGCATGCGATCATTGCGGCAATCGTCGTTGCCACCACGTATTATGTTGGGGCTTGGATATCGAATATATTTAATAATTAGGCATCTAGCCGGTGAAAAGACTACCCCTTAATACTATGCAGGGGGTAAAAATGAAGATATCACTAATGCTAAGGGAAGATCATCGCAACGTAGAGAGGGCGCTTTCTATTTATCGAGCACTCCTTCTCTAGCACAGAAGATGAAGGGCTTTATGAGGGCTGTGAGAAAATCGAGGAGGAGCTACCCGTGGGTCATCACGAGTTGCTCGAGATTATCGAGCAGGTTGAGAACAGGGTCAAGCACTAA
>NZ_JBTSLF010000176.1:4003-5131 GCF_054640775.1 Candidatus Aquicultor sp.
CATCTATATGTTGGCGAACCTTGAAGCCCTAAATATGGCTAAGTATAAAAATTAAGAGCCCGGGATAGCTTACCAGGGCTCTTCTATGTGGAGGATAACGGGCTGAACCGACGACCTCCTGCGTGCAAGGCAGGCGCTCTCACGGCAGTTCCCTAAAACGTGTCTCCAAATACATAAGATGTTTTTATAAACCAATTAAGCAGTGTCTCAAACTATATGAAGCGGATCAAGGTTCCCCTATTAAGAACGCGAGACCCGTTTAAAATAGGGCTGAGTGGATAAATTAATAGTAGAGGAAAAATCATACTGGGAAGTGTGTTTTTAGCAGGCAGAAGGTGGCCAACAAAAGTTCTGAAATCCGTTTCAGAACTTTTGTTTTTGAAGAAACTTTAAAGTACAGCGAATTATGAAAGCTAGGAGGCGAGAAAAATGGCAGTAGCATTGAAGAGGTTAGAATACGACTTGCGAGAACAAATCCATGAAGTTCGGGACGAGTGGCACACGACCTGTCACGTTTCTCAATGTCTCGACCTTGTTATGGATAACTATATTGAGAAGGTAATAGACCTTACAGAAGAAATAGACGAGACTAGGGAAAAGCTGGGCGAGCCTATAGAAGTTGAGTATTAATCTAAGTAAATAACAAACGCGGTATTGTAAGCAGGCAGGTTCTCTGCCTGCTTTTTTATTGATATTCTCTAGGAAACCCATTTGCTCCTTAAGCAAGAGCCCCAGTATTTCTACCAAGGTCTTTCTGTTCGGTGTGGCGAATAGGGGATTTGAACCCATCCTTTTATGCTTAGTTAAAGCCAGACAAACCGAGCGTGGTGGTTGCGCTTCACACTGCGTTACCGCAGGCCGTAAGCGCGTACTTTGCTCTGGCTGCTACATTTTCGTTTGATATCGGCATTCACGGGTATCGAAACTAGAGCGACGGTGTAAACAACAGGAGGTGAGTGTAATGCAACTCAAGCGTCTTACCCATCTTGAGGAAGGCCTGCCCGTCGAAATGCCGAGTGAGGATATCCTCGGTTTTCAGGTCTATGATTGCTTTGGTAGCTTTGTGGGTGTAGTCGAGGACCTGCTAGCAGATGTGAATAACCCTAAGGTTATCAGCTATGTGCTGAT
>NZ_JBTSLF010000177.1:0-5127 GCF_054640775.1 Candidatus Aquicultor sp.
GGGCCACATCTTCAGCGTCTTGATAATCACCAACGATTTTGATGATAGTGGCGAAGATTAACTGTTGATAACGAATAACCAGCTTTTTGTACGCTTCACTGTCTCCAGCCAGCGATTGCTGGATTAGTTTCTCATCTGCGTCTGTAACCTTTGCCACCCCCCAGCGCTTACCCGTTAAATAAGACGAAGCTTAGCAGTATTTGACTGCAATTATTATCTTAATAAATAAACGTGTAATAGGAGAGTTTTATTTGCGATAGCAGAAAGGGGATAACGCAACCAAAAAGAAAGACCGCATTAACGCACTTCTAGCATTAATGCGGTCTACGATATAACTCTCTTAGACCCTGGTCTGTGACGCGGCGATCTTAGTCACGTTCTCATTCAGCTTTACATACACCTTGTTTACCGCTTCGCTGTATTGGGCTGCCAGTTCGCCGAGCCCTTCACCACTGGTCGTGGTAGTATGACGCACGGTATTCCACCGGCCGCTTAGCTCATGCACTTTTCCTAATAAATCCTCAGATTCCTCAAAGTCTTGTGGTGCTAGAGGTGTAGTTCTCTCGCTCATCTTGCTGTCTCCTTTAATGTAACGATTATTAGTACTGGTTCTTTGAATATTTGTTCACCCAGGATAGTAATCGGCAAACTAAGGGCGGTTTTTGATACCGAAGAGGATATGGGTAACATGGGCATCTTGACTTTTTATCTCACTACTAACTGCTTCAAATTTGCCAACTCATTTCGTAAATCGATGATTTGGTTTTCCATGCCGGAGATGCGGTTATCGCTTGCACGGGCACGTTCGACCTCGAGGGTGGTGAGGCGATCGGTAAGATCCGATCTTATGGCCTCGGCGCTAAATCGAACCTCTTGGACGTTCGATTCAAGGCCATTGACCTTTGATTCTAGCCCATTAACCCTACCGGACAGGTCTTTTGCGGTAGTGCCGTTGTTCTTTGAATCGGTTTTTGCACCGTATGCCGGAGTGGCGGCCTGTAGTCGGTGAAGGGTGGTTTCTTGTGCTGCGATTCTTTCTTGGAGGGCTTTTACCTCGTTGTTTCGTACTCTGTCAGTTGCGGCTTGGTGCCAGTAAAGGTAAGCGATGGCAATTGCCAGCGCTACAATAATCACCCATGGCAGTCTGCTCCCTACCGTCCCGTCGCCCTTCTTCAACCTATCAAGCGATACTTCCATAGTTTGTACCTCCATGCTTAGCAAGCTATTAGCATATTACCCACGGGTGGCTCTTTTAAACATGGCCTGGTAGGATGCTAAACCGACATAACCTACGGATTATTTGGGCACGCCTGATCAATGCCATTACCTAATTGTTACTTATTAACCGTGAATATTGCAAGTGGTCTCACGGTAATTTAGAACTCTCCAGGTGGCAAACTGAACGCCAGCCACAAATAACAAATCCGTCGGATTGTATATTGTAAAGCGACATCCTAGAACGTCGATAGAACTAACAGCTAAACGCATTCACTATCGATAAATGGAGGGCCTATGCCGTTCACGCTCAGGCAACTTAACAAGACGTTCGGCTCCTTTTCATACCGGGAGGACCCTAAAAAGAGGGGAGCCATCATCATCGATTCCCGATGGACCGCCGGCAATATCATCGGCATAACAACTCCTTTCGGCACGTTCTCCTGCCACCGTCTCGTCGCCCACCAGATGCGTAACTTCATCGACCAGGGCGTGGATCGAGGTCTCATAAACGATATTGGCGGGATCTGGGTTCCCAGGCATATTCTCTGGAATCCGGCGAAGCCACTCTCGGGCCACGCCTACGGGTGCGATATAGATATAAATGTCGATGACGGCTTGGATGGTCCGCGCGGTGTAATAAATTACGGCAACAACTCATACCAACCCTACGGGTTGCTTAAGCTCGCGAGGCAATGGGGTTTTGAATGGGGAGGGGCGTGGCGAACGGCTAAAGACGGAATGCACTTTTCCTGCATTCGCATCATTCCGCAAGGCAGCCACAACTCCGGTTTAAGATACCTACCTACCCTTAGCACTGGCTCCAGGGGTCCTGATGTTAAGGATCTGCAGGCGAGGCTTAACGCTAAGGGATTTTGTCTTGATGTCGACGGCATCTTCGGCCCGAAAACGGCGGCAGCACTCGCACGTTGGCAGAAAAAACGGGGTTTTACACCAACCGCCCACACGGACGCGCATACCTGGGAAAGTCTTGGCAGGGCAGCTTAGCCGCTTATTCGCGTCGGTCCGTGCGATACTTTGCTTTCAATTCTCTTATCAGCTCTTCGACCTCTTGTTTTTGCTCTTCATTTAAAGACACAAGTTCCGAGGTCAACTCGATCGCACGCTCATCCAGTACAAGCTCGGCGATTTTCGGGTTTCTATCTATTTTATCTTTTGCCGCGTACTCTCTGTATTCCTTGAAGTATGACGGTTCGATTTTAAGACCCTTCGCGATCACCTCGATGTTTTCCTTCGTAGGCTTTGATTTGCCCGATGCCAGATTGTGAAGGTATGTGGTCGATAGCTGCCTTCCGATTTCTCGCGCGAGCTTAGGAAAGCTAAATTCCTTAGCCTTCATCATCTCCCTGAGAGCCTCCGGGAAATCCTTATATGTGCGGTCGCCGGACGTATATGCATTCATACGATAATTATAAGCTTGTAGTAGTAACTATTGACAACATCTGTTGACAATCGTTAAAAGTTTCTATAACCTTTCACTGTAAGGTTAATACGCGGGAGTTTTCGTATGGCTTCATTTTTGACAAAACTCGAGATGGTATTACATGAACGTGAGATTAACCAGAGTGCGCTGGCGAGGAATATCGGCGTTGACCGCAGCCTTGTAAACAAGTGGGTGAAAGGCAAGCATATGCCATCAGCGCATTTCATGACCAAAATTGCGCGGGAACTGAGAATGACCGAGCAAGAATTGTTCTTCGATGCCGGTTTCAAAGGCGCGTGCAAGCGTCAGTAAAACATGACTACAATCAACGATGCGAGGGGCAGGATACATATGGGGGGCGTACCACAATTGTTTAAAGCCTTGATAACAAGGTTGAAATCAACGCTTTTTGCGGGTGACAGCGACAAGTTTTTAGACAAGCAGATGGATGAACTCGAAATGCGGATGGATTCAGCAGAGCGAATCTTATTAAAGGAACGCGACAATCTTCTAAAAGAATTGAGCAAGGAATCGGACCCGATACGAAAGCGCCGACTTATTCTCGGCATCACAGAGATCGAGACTATCCTGAAGAAACGGCGGATGTTTGAAGAGAGCTAACCCCGCCAATTGTTTTTCAGAGCGGCTCCCTGATTATACCATTGGTTGTCTTGGCTGGCGGGGTTGGGAAAGGATATCCATCGTACTTATCTCCATCAGGTTGATGATAAGTTGAACCTCGTCTGCGCTCATACCGGTATGCTTCGCGATCTGGGCTGCGCTCCAGCCTCTGCGGCTTAGCTCGTGAACTTCCTTGTGTTTGATGGCCTGGCCTTGGGGCGCAGGCGCCGCCGCGACTTGCGGTGTAGATATCTGGGCTATTTCGGGTTGCCGGGGCTGGACAATCGGCCTCAGCTCATCCCCGTATTCGTAGTAGTATTGCAGCTCGCGTATGCGGTCATCCGCTTTCTCGATCATCTGGTTAAGCCTGTCTGCGGATTCTTCCATATCTTCAAGGGCTTTTTTAACCGAATCCTGCAGTTCCTTAATCATTAAGCTGAGGGAGTTTTCGAGGGAGTGAAGGTCGTCATTGTTCTTTCGCATACGGTCAGCGGCGGATATTCGCTTCAGCGTTGCCCAAGCCAGAACAGGGATTCCAATTAATGCTATTGAAAGTAGTGCGACTATTAGTTCAAACCCCATACGAAACGAGCTCCTATATTTTTATGTCTATGATATGTTCAGGTGCCGTTGCTGCAGCTTCTTTTTTTTCTTTATCTGCTTCGCCGCTCGTCTGTTCTTGCTTACCCTTATCGTGTGAGCCCTGGCCAGCGTTTTTACTCTTATTGTGAATCACGACTTCATCCGCATGGGGGGCAGTGGTAACCTGCTGTTCTTTTACCGCATGCTGTTTTTGCAATGCTTCAGCAAATTGTTGTTGTTGGACTTTTGGTTGCTGTTGCTGGGATTGCTGCACACGCTCGACTTCTTGTGCTTTTTGAACGATTATTTGAAGATCGGTTGGCCGGATCGACATGGCGCGCCTTCCTTCTATAAAACTACTATTACTCACCCAGTAAAACAATCAATCCGCTAATGAATTATAGCATGCTGGCCAGTGGGCATCTAGTAAAAAACTTTGGAGTGGGCTTAAGCTTTTTTCTTAACTTTTCTTAACGAAAGCTGCTCTTGGGTGATGAACTTGATGATTCTATCGCGGTCTGTCTCTTTTATTTTTTTAAAGTTAATACCGATTAGGTACTCGTTTCTGATAATACTACGCGGCACTACGCGGACGATCTCTCCGATAACCTCTATCGGCCGCCCATCGGATATCGACACGGTGAGCTTCATCATGACGCCCGTATAGATGGTTTTCGCGCTTCGAAGCACCATGCCAATGCCGCTGCCGCTTATGTCCCACACCATCGCTTCAACCGGCATAATCTCGGCCTCGACGACCTCTTTCTCGATGAGTTGGTAATGGGCGGATGCCGATGGTTTGGAGAGCCTGAAATACTGCCTGCGCTGAACAAAGTCGATCTCACCAGTGGGGTTAAGAACTAAACGGCTCTTTGTCTCGTCTGTTTCGTCGATGGCAGCCTTGATTAGATACGCACCATTTTCCTCGGGGAATACAATCGTCACCGTGTTTAATGCGTTTGTATTTAATGGCGTGGATTTTCTACCCAGGGCGTGGCATACGACAAGCTCATGATTTAAGATGTTGCTGACGCCAAAAGGCCAGGAGAGACCTTTTACATCCTCGATGTAGATTATTTGACCTGCTTTTACTAAATCTAGAGCTTCTACCTGCATGTATCCATCCTCTAATGCATGTTTACTAAGCGCATCTACAAAAGCATCTATAAGAGCCTAACTATGCACGTACTAACTATAGATGCACTAATTATGGATGTACCAATAAGTCACAAAACCTGCAAAAGTTATTCTATAAAATTATCGGC
>NZ_JBTSLF010000178.1:0-4992 GCF_054640775.1 Candidatus Aquicultor sp.
CGTCTCCCATCTAGTAATAACGCTAGATACCCATAAAAAACAAAAATACGCACATAGGCCAAACAAATTTGGAGCAAAAAGAAGTGAAAATACGCGGTTTATCTAGATAAAGGCCAAAGACGAGAACAAAGGGCCACTAGTGGCCCTTTGTTATTTTCCGCAATATAAGAGGCAGGTTAGGTAAGACAAAAATAAGGGTAAGCACTAGGTGAGCCTCGTTAGAGTTTATGAAGATGGGAGAGGATCGGCGTGAGGGCTGCGGTCATGATAATAACATTATCTTTAATGGTAGTGCTCGGGTTTCATTCGTGCGCAGCGGTTGTGACCGCGCGGGGTATCGCTGATGACAGCTTATTCGTCGGCGGATGGGTCGGGTTCTTCGTGGTCTTTCTCTTCTTACTCGGAGGCGTGTTCTCGCTCAGTATGCCGGCTGTCTCATTGGTCGTGTTTGTTTTTGCCGGTCTCATAGCGATTCTAATCGGGACCAGAACCGATTTCAGTGCAATGCTTCTCTGGTCTGCGGCAGCGTTTACGCTAGCCATTATGAGCTATTTAGGGGATAGGGAGTTAAAGAAGAAAGAGGACTCTCAAGAAACCATCCGCGACACACTCCCCGACGAGCAACTCAAAGCTGGCTAAGCCTCCATCTGCTATACTCCCCAAGGTATTTTTAACCTATATTCTGTCAAAATGTATTATTACTTCGTCGGATATTGCCCGGTTATCACCATAATCAGTGAATATTTATTATGTAGTAAACTGTCGATGAATGCTGCATCGGTCACATTACCGGCGTTCGTATTAGACACGGTAATTACTAAAACCGAGCGTGTTGAAGAATCACCACTATAGACGTAAACGGGGGCAAATATCATGTTGGTAAGAAAATCCGCAAAGAAGAAAGTAGACGGGAAGAAGGCCGAGAAAAACACTTCATTTAGTGCACGGTCGCTTCTAGCGGGAATACCGGACCCGCAGTTTGTTGCGGACAAGGATTTGAATATCATCTACTTTAATGATGCCGTAGCGAAACTTACCGGGTATTCGCCGGAAGAGGCGATCGGCAAGAAGTGTCATGACATCTTTAACTCCAACATCTGTGACAACGGATGTGCGATTAAGCACTGCATGGCGACTGATAGCACGATTACCGGTGCCGAAGTCATTATACGGAAGCGAAACGGTGAGCCGGTTACGATTATAGCGAACGGCGCCCCGGTTAAAGATGATGCCGGAACTATCATCGGTGGCATGGAGACCATGCGTGATATAACCGAAGAGAAAAGGCGCGAAAGGCAGGTCCACCATGAGGCCGCCAGGGCTCACGCCAGGATCTACGATGCGATATTTGCAACCGATACCGAGCAAAACATCACCTATTTTAACGGTGCAGCAGAAAAACTCACCGGCTACTTCAGGGCAGAAGTCATCGGCAAGAAGTGTCATGACATCTTTAACTCCAACATCTGTGACAACGGATGTGCGATTAAGGGCTGCATGAGTTCGGGCCAGCCGATTATGGGCGCCGAGGTCATCATCAAGGATAGAAACATGCAAGAGATCCCGGTAATGGCGAGAGCCGATATTATCCAGGACAAGAATGGCAAGATAGTCGGCGGCATGGAGATCATCCGGGATATCGGCCAGGAGAAACGCACGCTTGAGAAGATCAAATCGTCTGCAGAGCGACTCAATACCTCGTTTAACGAGATATCCGTCAATACCGACCAGATTACGACGACCACAACTCAGGTAGCGACCGCTATCGGCCAGATAGCCCTCGGGTCGAGCGAACAATCAAATGCAGCCGCGCAAGCGACAAATTCCGTTGAGCATGTCTCGAGATCGATCAACGCCATGGTGGAAAGCGCAGAAGACCAGACCAAAAGCATCGCAGACTTAACCAATGGCATCAACGATATCATCGAAGTCATCGACGATATCGCAAGCCAGACCAACCTCCTTGCCCTTAACGCAGCCATTGAGGCAGCCCGAGCGGGAGAGCATGGTAAAGGCTTTGCTGTGGTCGCAGATGAGGTCGGAAAGTTGGCCGAGAGAAGTGCTAAAGCGACAGGTGAGATCGGTGATTTGATCAAGGAGATCCAGGAGAAGATCGGCGGGATTACCGAAAACACCGAGGCTAAAACCAAGGAAGTCGCATCGGCCACAGACGAAGTGGTCTCAGCTGTAAATGCGATTGCGGCAACCTCGCAAGAATCGGCGGCCTCAGCCGAGCAGGTCTCGGCCTCTGCTCAGGAGCAAAGCGCAACTATACAGCAGGTCGCCGCTTCTATACAGGAGCTTACAGCGGTGGCCAACGCGCTTAACAGCTTACTCGATGAATATCAGATCGCTTAAGCGGTTTAAGGGCGTTAAATAGGGCATCAAGTACGCATGAAGCATCACGAAAGAAACATAAAGGTGGGGGAATAAAAGCTCCCACCTTTTTTAGTGCGCTTTTACTGCTTGAATGGTGTCTCCGCTCGACATACAATCAGTAGGGTATATATATGACTTCAAAACGCACTTATTTGGTTACAAGAAATGATTCGAGGAATAAGGTATTGGGATGAGTAAGGATCGATACAAGTTTTTTACAGCTGCGGCCAAGGGGGTCGAGCCGGTTCTTGCCGGAGAGCTGCGCGCACTTGGGATGAGGGACGTCGTCGAGGAGACCGGCGGCGTAAGGTTTTCCGGTGAGCTTGAAGCCGCTTACAAGGCCAACTTATGGTTGCGTACGGCAAACCGGGTGCTCATGACGCTGCGAGAGTTTAATTGTCCCTCCGAGCAGGCGCTTTATGATGGTGTGCGCAAGATCGATTGGCGCCGTCATCTTACATCAAAGATGACGCTGGCGGTCGATGCAAATGTTCGCTCGTCAGCGATGAAACACTCAAAATACGCGGCCCTTAAGACGAAAGACGCGATAGTCGACCAGCTTCGCGAGAAAACCGGGTCGCGGCCGAGCGTTGACCCTGAGAACCCCGATCTTAGAATAAACGTTCACATCGACCGCAACTATTGCACGCTTAGCCTGGATACATCGGGTGAGAGCCTGCACAAAAGGGGATATAGGACTGCCGGCTTAGAGGCACCATTAAAAGAGACGCTCGCCGCGGCGTTGGTGGGTTTCACGGAATGGGATATGAAAAGCCCGTTTATCGACCCGATGTGCGGCTCGGGAACGATCGTCATTGAAGCGGCCCTCAAAGCAGCGAATATCGCCCCGGGACTCATCCGCAAGACCTTTGGTTTTCAGCACTGGTTGAATTTCGACAAGAACCTGTGGGACCGCCTGGTAAACGAGGCCGAAGCGGTGCGAAAGCCAAAACCACAGGCTTCCATTCGCGGATACGATAGCTCGGGCAGGGCAATCGGTGCTGCTATGGAGAACGCGAGGGCGGCAACGGTGGGGCCCTTTGTGCCGTTTATCCGCAAGGACATTAATGACCTGGAGCCACCGCCGGGACCCGGCGTAATAATCGTCAACCCCCCGTACGGGGAGCGACTCGGGCAGAAAGAAGAACTCGAATCACTCTATAAAACCATCGGTGATGTGTTTAAGCAGAAATGCAAGGGATATACGGGGTTTGTCTTTACCGGCAATCCGGATCTCGCAAAGCATATCGGGCTTAAGGCCTCACGGCGCATCGTGCTCTATAACGGGCCGATCGAGTCGAGGCTCCTGAAGTACGAGCTGTACTAATCGCTTTGGTCCTTACGCTTTTTTTACGCGCGGCGCAATCTGCTTGGTTTAGCGCGCATTCTTACGTAATCGGAGATAGCCTGCTTATCCTGCGTTTTCATATCCGCAAACCTGTGTTCCAACCGGGCACAGCGCCATTATCTCTTTTCTCGAGATATGGCCTTCTGCAACAGCGGTTTTATTTAATGACTTGCAGAGGAACGTGCTGTCATCGAGCGCCATGATCACTAAAAAGAACAGCGGCTTAGCGTTTTCTTTAAGCTGGAAGCTAAACGAAGCCCCCTCAATAAGGAGTTCTTCCGCGCTCGGGACGACATTCGATTTTTGGCTTATTTCGGCTGCTATCATACAGTTTTTATCGGTTAATAAAAGAACCTTCTTTATTATATCGTGTAGTATGCAAAATCAAGTATGTTAAAAATATAACAAAGTATGTCTAATTATTTTCGATTTTTATGACGACGGTACAATAACGGGAAAGTATCGTTCTTGCTTACGAGTTTTGCAGCATTCTCGTTTATCTTCTTTATCTTTAATATCTGATAGATATCTGATAATCGCCGAGAGGAGTTTGTAGGGATGAAAAGGTTGTTGTCAAAGAAGTCGGAAGCAAAGGACAAAGGCAAGGAGACCGAGGATTCAGTATCGCTTCTAGCAGGTATCCCCGACCCGCTTTTCGTGGCGGACAAGGACTTAAATATCACATATTTTAACGATGCCGTCGCCGAGCTTACCGGGTATTCACCAGAAGAAGCGAAAGGGATGAAGTGCCACGATGTATTCAGATCTAACATCTGCGATAGTGGATGCGCCATCAAGCACTGCATGGCGACTGATAGCAGCATTAGAGGTGCGGAAGTCATCATCCGGAAGCGAAACGGTGAGCCGGTTACGATTATAGCGAGCGGCGCCCCGGTCAAAGATAGTTCCGGCAACATCATCGGCGGCATGGAGACTATGCGCGATGTAACCGAAGAGAAAAAGCGCGAGGCGTTGGTTGCGGCAGAAGCGGCACGAGGCCGCGCCGGGATTTACGATGCGATATTTACTACCGATACCGAACGAAAGATAACCTACTTCAATGACGCCGCTGAGAAGCTAACGGGTTATTCGAAGCAAGAGGCAATCGGTAAGAGGTGCCGCGATATTTTCAACTCGAACATCTGCGATACGGGTTGTGCGGTGAAGGCGTGTATGATCAACGAAGAACCGATCATGGGCGCAGAGGTCATGATTAAGAATCGCAATATGCGCGAGATTCCGGTTGTGGCGCGCGCCGATATTAT
>NZ_JBTSLF010000179.1:0-3766 GCF_054640775.1 Candidatus Aquicultor sp.
GGCGTTCGCTCCGGTCGTGGTGGCGGTGATCCACCGTCTGGAGTTGGACCGCTTGTACTGGACGCGATAACCGGTCTCGTTGGTCGAGTTGTCCGTCCAGTTCACGGTGATCCTGGTCCGGGCCAGGCCGCTCGTCGACAGGTTCGTCGGCGTCGCCGGGACGGTCGTCGCGTTGACCACGTTGGACCAGGCCGACCCTGCGACCACGTTGAAGGCCTGCACCCGGTAGTAGTAGATGTTGCCGTGCGGGACGCTGTCGGTGTTGCTGGTCGCGTTGGCGGCGGCGATGAGCGTCGTGACGTTCGCCGTGAAGCCGCTGTTGGTGGCCCGCTGGATCGCGAAGCCGGTCTCGTTGTTGGCGTTGTCCGTCCACGTCAGCCTGACGGTATCCGGGCCGGCCGCG
Source organism: Candidatus Aquicultor sp. (assembly GCF_054640775.1). Lineage (NCBI taxonomy): Bacteria > Bacillati > Actinomycetota > Candidatus Aquicultoria > Candidatus Aquicultorales > Candidatus Aquicultoraceae > Candidatus Aquicultor > Candidatus Aquicultor sp. Next base: position 404 of record NZ_JBTSLF010000179.1, read on the forward strand.
GTCCTCGTCACGGTGCGCGCCAGGTTGGCGGGAGCGGCCGGTGCGGTGGGAACCGGGATCGCGGTCCACGTGGCCCACGCCGAGGCGCCGGACACGTTGTAGGCCTGGATCCTGTACGTGTAGGTAGTCCCCATCACGACGGTCAGATCGACATAGGTGGTGTCGGTCGCGGCCGGGGTCGCGAGCTGTGTGAAGTTGACGCCGTCCGTGGACCGCTGGAGCCGGAGGCCGAAGCCCTGGGTTGTGGTGGACGTGGCGGTCCAGCCCAAGGTGATCGATGGGCCGGCCTTCACCATGCCGGTGAGGTTGGTCGGCGCCGCCGGGACCAGCGGGACGGTCACCGTGTTCGACTGCGCCCAGTTGGAGACGCCGGCGAGGTTCACGGCCCTGACCTGGTACTGATAGCTGATGTCGGTCGTGACCGTCGAGTCGCTGTAGCTGGTGCTGCCGCTCGCGAGTGCGGCGACGTCACTGAACGCCCCGCCGTTCACCGAGCGCTGGACGACGTACCCGGTGGCGTTCGCGCCGGCGTTGTCGGTCCAGGTGACGTTGACCTGCGGGCCCGCGCCCGTCGCGACGACGGCCGCGACCACGTTGGTCGGGATCGCGGGAAGGGCCGGAACCTGAAGCCGCGCCACATTGGAATAGCCCGACAGGCCGACGATATTGTGCTTGGCGGCCACGCGATAGTCCCAGTCGTCTCCGGACTGCAGCGGGCCGTCGGTGTAGGTGATCGTGTTGGCCGGGAGGGCGCCGTCAAGCGTGGTCCAGGTGTTGGCGCCGTGTGGTGACCGCTCGACGACGTAGGCGTCCTCGTTGGTCGCGTTGTCGGTCCAGTCGAGCTGGCCGTTCGGGCCCGCCTTGAGCGTCGCGGTCAGACCCGTGGGCGCCGCCGGGATCGCCGGGTAGGCGATGGTGCCGGAGGTGAGCCATGCCGAGGAGACGCCGCTCTTGTCGGCACGGACGCGGTAGACGTAGCCGGCGCCCGGTGTGACGGTCTTGTCGGAGTAGGTGACAGGACCGACCTGGGTCGGATCGAGGGCGGTGTTGGCCGGCAGCGTGGCTATGGTCACGAAGGCCGCGCCGTTGTCCGCCCGCTGGACGGTGAACCCGGTCTCATCCACGGCGTTGTCGGTCCAGGCCAGGTCGACCGAGCCGAACTGGAACGCGAGGTTGGTCGGAGCCGCCGGAGCCGGACCCGACGTAATGGTGGCTGACGTGGAGCTGGCCGTCATCGTCGGGAACCCCGCACCGTACCCGGCTTTGTTGTTGGCCACGACCTGGTACGAGTACGTGACGGTCGGGTCGTAGCTCGCGTCGGTGTAGCTGCGGGACTGGTGGATGTTGGGCTGGTCGAGCGGTGAGTCGATGGTGCCGATGGTCTTCATGCCGGTACCGTTGTCACGCTGGACGTCGAACGACGTCTCCGTGATGGAGTTGTCGTTGAAGGTGATCTGGGCCTGCCCACCGATGTAGGAGAAGCTCAGGCCGTCGGCCTTGAGCGGTGGCAGGACCAGCGACTGCGGCCGCATCATGTCCATCTCTTCGTGGCTCAAGATGTGGCAGTGCCAGACGTACTCCCAGCCGTAGTTGACGAGCTGGTTGGTGATCGGGTTGGTCGGATTGCCGGACGGGTCGACGTTGTTGAATCCCATGGTCGAGCCCTCGGGATCCATCGGGCTCAGGTCACGGATCGAGTTGGGGATCTCGAAGGGCAGCTGAGGCACGATGGGCCGCAGCGCGACGATCGAGTCCTCGAGCGGGCTCACCCGGATGGTGTCCTTCCATCCCAGCTCCGTCGCGTCCGGCGCGATGATGATGTTGTCCCAGGTGACCCGGTTGAGGACCTGGACGTCGTAGAGGTGGAAGTGGATCGGGTGCGTGTCGACGCCGTTATGCGTGATGCGCCAGATCTGGGTCCCGTCGTTGGGATCCGAGATCGGGGCGATCTTGATGTCGCTCACGGGGTCGCCGTTGGCGTCGTAGGTCACGGCGTTCTTCGGCAGGTTGGTGCCGTCGAGCAGTTCCGTCGCCGGGTTGATGTACGGGTACAGCGTGACGTTCTGCAGGCCCGGCGTCGGTGGCTGCGCCTCGACGCCGAGGTTGGCCGCCATCCGACCGTATTCATCGAAGGTGGTGGCGTTGGTCTCGTCGTGGATCGCCTTCGGCTGGAGCGGCATGGTGGTCTTGGAGGTCTGCTTCTTCAGCGTGTTGAAGCCGAACGTCATCGTGTCGTTGACACGCACGAACCCGTCGCAGATCTGGACGGCGGGGTTGGGGTCGTTGGGGACCGGGTTGCAGTTGCTCCCCGAGCTGAAGCTCGTGCCGTAGGCGGAGTTGTACGCGGCCTGCCCGACGATGATGGGATGCTGGCTGCTCTCGAACACGCCGGAGCCGTCGGCCTTGTGGCTGAAGGCGTTCCTCAGCGCGCTGAGGTCGAAGGCCGGAGCCGCGGTGCCCGAGATCGTCACCTGCATGATGGTGCGGGTGTTCGGGCCGTAGCCGGGCAGGATGGTCGGCGAGCCGACGGGGCTCATGTCGGGGCCGCCGGTGTAGTAGTCGTAGGACGGGATGCGCGCCGGGAACGCCGCGGGCGCGTCGTTGTAGAGGATCAGGGTCTGGCCGGCGTACTTCGAGAAGTCGACGATGACGTCGGCCCGCTCGGCCGGCGCGATCAGCAGCGAGTGCTGGTCGACGTTGCCGAAGTCGAAGCGCGTCGGATCGGTGATCCAGGTCGTCGGCTGATGGCCGTTCACGACGACCGGGTGCGGCAGGAACCCGCCCTCGGTGCCGATCTGGATCCAGTCGGGGCCGGGCAGGCTGACACTCGTGTCCGGCGTCGGGAAGACGGTCGAGTCGGTCTGCGCCGCCGCCAGCTCCTGCGGGTTCAGCGCGACCTCACTGAGCGTGCCGGTCGTCGGGTCGGCCACGTACCACTGGAAGTTGAAGAACCGGTCGTTGGCGGCGTTGAGGAAGCGCAGCCGGTACGACTTCGGCTCCAGCGTCACCTTCGGGTATGCCACCCCGTTGACGGTCGGCGTGTCGTTGAACTGCTCCATGCCGGCCGAGTTGTTGGGCGTGCCCGGGATCTTGGCCGGCTCGCAGAACGGGTCGGTCTGATACTGCCACGTGGCCGGGTCGTCGAGGTTGCAGGCCGGGTCGTAGTACGGGTTGTCGATCGGACCGTACATGATGTTGGTGGCCGGCGGCCAGAACCAGGGGCCGTAGAACCAGCGCCCGTAGGCGCTCAGGCCGGTGGGATCGCCGGGGTTCTGCGCCGGCATGTACACGTGCTGGTACCAGAAGTTGCCGTAGCCGCCGTAGCGGGTCTTGTCCCAGGTCGGGTCCTGACCGTAGGAGGTC
>NZ_JBTSLF010000179.1:3776-4943 GCF_054640775.1 Candidatus Aquicultor sp.
CGTTTCCGTTGGCATCCTTCTGGTCGTACATCTGCGTGTCCTGCGGCACGAAGGTGCGGTCCTGGACCACCAGCGGGATGGTGTCGGCCGGGTCGGGGATGGTGCCGTTGGCGACGAGCTTCTTCTCGGTGTCGTCGGTGATCGTGTAGGCGGCGGCGCCACCGATGTACACGTTGAGGCGCGTGATGCCCCAGGCGTGGTCGTGGTAGAACATCAGCCGCGCGCTCTGCTGGTTGGTGTAGTAGTAGGTCTGGACGCCATCGTTGGCCGCGGTGCCCTCGGTCATGTCGGGGACGTTGCGCACGGCCTGGCCCTGCGGCCACATGGTGTCCTCACCGGCCGGCGTGATCCACTGGTGGGGCGTGCCGTCGCTGATCCACGGGGTGATCCCGCCGTGGAGGTGCAGCACCTGACGGTTGTCCTTGAAGCAGTCGGCCGGCTTCGGGGACTCGTCGCACACCGGATTGCGGACCTCGTCGAGCACCGACCCGTTGTCGACCGGAGCCGGCATCGCCATCGGGCCCATTCCCGAGCCCATGTACGTGCTGTCCGTCGGGATGAAGAGGTCGCCGCCGGCGCCCGTGGGAAGCAGGTTGTGGAAGACGATGCGGACCGGCTTGTCCTTGGTCGCCGCGATCATCGGGCCCAGCCACTGCGGCTGGGTGACTGCGAACACCTGCTGGTTGTTGCTGTCGACGATCGGCACTCTGCTGCCGTCGACCATCTCGTTCACCAGTGGATAGTGCTGGCTGATGGCGGCGTTGGCCGGCGTCTCGAGCTGGACGTAGCCGCGCGCGAGGGTCGCGGGGAGGTCGGAGTTGAACTTGGTGCGGTACTGCACGACCGCGATGTCGAACTGGTCGGCCTTGACATTCGCATAGACCTTCTCTTCGGGGACGGCCAGCGGGATGAACTTCGCGTCGGCGGCCGTCGGACAACCGGCGGCGCTGGCGGGGTCGCAGACGCCGGGAAGGTCGTCCTGGAACTTCTTGATGCCGCCGGAGGTGACGTAGCCGGAGCCCGGCGCGGTCACGTTGACGGCGGAGACGATACCGACGTCGACGGTCGCCGTCGCGGTCGCGCCGGACCCGGCGCCGGTCTTGTCGGCGATCGCCACGTCCGGAGGCGACGTGTAGCCCGCGCCGAAGGTGTCAAGGCCGACGCTGG
>NZ_JBTSLF010000180.1:0-4935 GCF_054640775.1 Candidatus Aquicultor sp.
GAGTTTACATACGCAGATGTGCGCTCGATCCCCTACCCCGATAATCACTTCGATGTCGTGAGAGCCGAGAGGCTGTTTCAAGTATTACCTCAGGAAATCGATCCTGAAAGCGTTTTAAGAGAGATGGCCCGGGTCGCAAAAGAAAACGGGATGATCGTTTTGGCCGACACGGATTGGGGTTCTGCCTCGATCGACTATCATGATGATGAGCTAACAGATCGGTTATTGTACTTTTTTGGAACAAGGTGTAGGCCAAGCGGTTTTGCCGGAAGACAGTTTTATGGCTTGCTAAGAAGAAACGGCATATCGATTTTGGAAGTCGAGGTCAAACCTATACTCATGTTCGATTTTAATGAAACACCCTTCAAGCAATGGTTAACAAAAGAGGCCCTCGATAACAACATCGCAACTAAAACGGAATTGGATAGCTGGAATGATGAACTCGTCAAGAAAACAGAGAAGAACGAGTTTTTTTCCTGCGCTAATATGATATTGATCTCAGGGAGAATATAGAATCCGATGAAACAGGAGAACGATGCCTTGAAAGGATTACCGCTTCAAGAACTTCAACTACGATGGGACCGCTGCAGAAGCATTCTAGAGAGATACCTTCCACAGGCGGCAGGCATAATGCTGTTTTCACGGTTAAACATTTATTACTTTACCGGGACATTCGGCAACGGCCTCTTTTGGCTGCCGCTTGAGGGTACGCCCGTTCTTTTATGCAGACGTGGATACGAGCGGGCTAAGCTGGAATCTCCCCTAGAAACGATCGTTCCATTTTACTCTTATAAAGATATCGAGGGGACTCTTAGAGATGCGGGCTCCCCTTTACCAAAGACATTTGCTGTCGAGATGAACGGCCTCTCATGGGCCCTCGGAAGCAGCTTTTCTAAGTACGTATCCGGGTACGATTATGTGCCGGGCGATAAAATACTATCCATGACCCGCGGAATAAAAACCGGCTGGGAATTAGAAAGACTGAGAGAGGCGGGGGCAAAGCATGCAAGATGCTTGACGGAACAATTACCCCCACTCCTTCGAGAGGGAATGACCGAACTTGAGATAGCGCACGTGATCTCCGGCCTCTTTTTTCAAGAAGGACATCACGGCATTTTAAGGATGGAAACCTATGGCGAAGAGGTGTACCTGGGGCATATCACAATCGGGGATAGTGCTAACTATCCGAGCGTTTTTAACGGCCCGGTCGGCCTGCGCGGCGTTCATCCTGCGGTACCGCATATGGGCTCAAGTGAGATTGCGTGGAAAGAAGGGCAGCCCTTGACCATAGATAACGGGTTTACCATCGAAGGGTACCAGACAGATAAGACGCAAGTGTACTGGCTGGGCAACCGGGACAGCATCCCACCGTCCATACAAGCCCCTCATGAGTTTTGCGTTGAACTACAGAACTGGATTGCCGAGCATTTGAGACCGGGGGTATTGCCGAGCGAACTCTGGCATCATAGCATCACACAAGCGGAGAAACACGGCTGGTCCGAAGGGTTTATGGGGCTGAGCGCAAACAAGGTACAATTTGTCGGGCATGGGATAGGGCTGGCTGTGGATGAGTATCCTGTAATCGCCAAAGGTTTCGATATGCCGCTTGAGGCGGGTATGGTTCTCGCCATAGAGCCGAAAATAGGCATTCCGAACGTGGGAATGGTCGGCGTCGAAAACACATTCGAAGTGACGCCAACCGGTGGAAAATGCCTGACAGGGGAGAATTCCGACATCATAAACATCTCCCCCGTCTACGTTAGTGACGAATAATCTAGCTATTTGCCTGCAAGCGATACACTCTATCCGTTTAACGGTACAATATATTTATGGAAACAGTAATCAAAACACAAGAGTTAACCAAGAAATTTGGGTCGTTCACTGCGGTCAAATCCTTAGATTTGCATATCAATAGGGGAGAAATCTACGGATTTATCGGTCTAAATGGGGCCGGCAAAACCACAACGATTCGAATGCTGTTAGGGATGATCAAGCCTACTGCAGGAAGCGTCGAGCTTTTCGGTGAAACGATAACCCCCAATTCGATAAACATCTGGTCGAAAGTCGGATTCCTTGTAGAAACAGCGAATGCCTACCCGGAACTAACTGCGGCAGAGAATCTTGAAGCCTTTCGAAAGCTGTACCGTCTATCCGACAAAAATGCGACAGAAGAGGTAATGGAGAAGTTAGATATCACCAGATATAAGGATAAAAAAGCCAAGCATCTTTCACTCGGCAATTATCAACGTCTCGCGATAGCAAAAGCCTTACTTCATAAGCCCTCCTTATTGATCTTAGATGAACCGACTAATGGGCTGGACCCTGCCGGAATCGTCGAGATAAGAAACTTACTGCAATCGCTGGCACGAGATGAAGAAGTCACGATATTTATATCGAGTCACATTCTTGGTGAGATCCACCGTTTCGTAACAAAAATAGGCATAATACATGAAGGCTCATTGGTTGATGAGATCGAGAGCAAAGCCTTAAACGAAACAATGAACGAAAGGCTCGTAATAGATGCGCCTGACCGGTCAAAATTAATAACCACGATTGAAGAACTAGGATATAAAGCGAGCACCAACAGCTTAGGGGAAGTCGAGATACGCGATATCAATTTAATCAAGCAGCCGGAGATAGTGGCAAAAGAACTGGCTGCCCGGCAACTTTTCCCAAGTAAAATCAATGTCGAAAAGGAAGACCTCGAGGAATACTTCTTGAACAAGGTTGGGAGAAACCATGAACAGCTTTAGCAACGCCGCAATTGTCGAATTTAATAAGGCTCGACGTTCAAAGGTCTCTGTTATAACACTGCTTGCGTTTTTGATCGTGCCCGCCATGGGCGCATTCTTTATGATCATCCTAAAAGATCCACAGAGAGCAAAAGACCTCGGGCTTATCGGGGCAAAAGCCCAGCTGACCGCCGGCGTAGCAAACTGGGACGCCTATCTCGGGCTGCTTTCACAGGCCGTTGCCACCGGGGGCTTATTCATACTCAGTTTCTTTGCGGCATGGATATTCGGACGAGAATATATAAACAAAACCTTAAAGGACTTACTGGCATTGCCGACCTCGCGCACGACCATCGTCATGGCGAAATTTGCGATAATCACTCTCTGGTCTTTGTTTTTAGTAGCGCTTATATTTGCCGTTGGTTTACTGTTGGGCTTCGTGATCGACCTTCCGGGATGGAGTACCCAGTTATTACTCGATATGATTTCGCGCTATCTTGTAGTTTCTTTATTAACCATCCTGCTGGTCTGGCCCGTGGCGCTTGCCGCTAATTTAGGTAAAAGCTATTTTCCGGCGCTTGGTTTTCTGTTCTTCGTGTTTTTCCTCTCCCAGATTGCCGTGATTATCGGCTGGGGAGACTACTTCCCCTGGGCGATCCCGGCCCTCGTTAGCAACATCGGCAAAATAGCCGGCCCCGGCTTTGCCAGCTATCTCCTGGTCGTCATCACCGGCCTTATCGGAATCTTCGGAACCGTAGCCTGGTGGAACTACGCAGACCATGCCAGTTAAAGGCCTCCCAGGATAAAAGTCTTTCGGGCGTTAGAAAGGTATACATGATTGACAAAATAGTTAATATATGCTATACTTATTATTCACCTTGTAATGTGTTATATAACTATAGTGCCTAAAATAGGCGTTATAGTTTTTTCACGTTATAAGGGAGGATTTTTATGCAAGAGAACCGAGTCAGCGTTACTGCACTGGTAACCGCTTTCGCACGGGCCTACCACTCCACACATGACGACCCCAAGATTTTCGACGACTTTCTCGCCCATGATTTATTCACAGAGGAGGAGCGCTCATATCTGGGGTACAACTTGGCCGAGTCTCTCAAGTTCTTTGACCCCGAGCGCGCGGCGTCGTGTCCCGACCAGGCGACTGCTTTAGCCTGGGTGATGCAAAATTATAACGGTTCAACAACCCTCAGCCGTTCGCGGTATACGGAAGACAGCCTTGCCGCAGCGGTCGAGCAAGGTGTAGGGCAGTATGTAATTCTCGGGGCGGGGCTGGATACGTTTGCGTTTCGCCAATCGGAGATGGCGGGGAAGCTTAGAGTATTCGAGGTCGACCATCCCGCCACGCAAGCGCATAAGCGTCAACGTCTCGATGAACTGGGATGGGAGCATCCTGAAGAGCTGCACTTTGTGACAATGGACTTCACGAAGGATGATCTGGCAGTGGTGCTTAAGCGGTCATCATACGATCCACAGGCCCTAAGTTTCTTCAGCTGGCTGGGCGTTACCATGTACTTAACCCGCGACGAGGTGTTCGCCACATTGCGTGCGATCGGCGACATCGCTGCTGCGGGCAGCACCATCATTTTCGATTACTATGATACCGATGCATTCGACCCCGAGAGATCATCTAAGCGCATGCAAAAGGGGATCGAGATTGTACGAAATGCAGGTGAGCCGATGAAAGGCGGCTTTGACCCATCCACGCTTGCCGATGACCTGGCAGGGCTAGGCTTGCGTCTCCAAGAGACCTTAAGCCCATCCGACATCCAGGAACGCACGGATGCCTATAATGCGTCCGAACATGTACACTTTGCGCAAGTGGTGGTTGCAGAATAAACCACAAGGCGCAGTCTTGAAATAAGAGGGGTGCATAGTTGCGGATGGGCGGCAGCGCGAACCGATGGCCGGGGTTGTCGTATTACTATTTCCGATATCCGCCAAGCTCCATTACTCGCTGCTGAATATGCTCACCGTTCACGGACTTATAAAATTCACATCTTGTGCAGTTACCAAGTTTCTGGGCGAACGTGCCTTGTATCTGCCCATCACAGAGGGTGCCCGCCGAAAGCCAGCATCTTTTTCCGTTCAAGGGGTATGCGGGACAATCGCTGGTTTTGTCTCTACCGCACTTCGTAAATTCCCAACAGTTCATATAACCGATTCCTCCTGTAATGGGTTTAGTATC
>NZ_JBTSLF010000181.1:0-4910 GCF_054640775.1 Candidatus Aquicultor sp.
TTGGTTAAGAATTCTCCACCCTTCAACGCTTCGATTTTTTTTGTTTCTGTTTCCATAAAACTTTTCCTTATTTATTTAATTAAGAATCTTTATTAACTAATTAAGTAGTTCATAAATTGCAGCTACGCCTTGCCCACCGCCAACGCAAGCTGTAACTAATCCGTATTTCTTTTTTCTTCTTCTTAGTTCATTCAATATTTGAACAGTGAGCTTAGCGCCTGTACAGCCTAAAGGATGTCCTAACGCAATCGCACCGCCGTTAACGTTAAGAATTTCTTTATTTATTCCTAACTCCCTAACAACTGCCAGCGACTGTGAAGCAAATGCTTCGTTTAATTCAATTAGGTTTAAATCATCTAATTTCATCCCCGCCATTTTTAAGGCTTTCGGAACTGCTGCAACGGGGCCGATTCCCATTACGCGCGGATCGACTCCCGCAAGCGCATAAGACATCATCCGTGCAATCGGCTTGAGATTTAATTCCTTCATCATATCTTCCGACATCACGATTACGAAAGCTGCTCCATCAGATGTTTGGGAAGAATTACCGGCAGTAACAGTTCCGTTTGCTGCGAACACCGGTTTCAATTTTGCAAGCGCTTGAAGAGTTGTATCCTGCCTTGGTCCCTCATCGGTATTGACAGTAAATTTTCTTGATTTCTTTTTTCCGCCTTCAAGATAAACTTCTTCAACTTCGATAGGGACAATTTCATCTTTGAAATATCCTTTTTGAATTGCGTTAATCGCTTTCATGTGAGATTGAAAAGAAAATTCATCTTGATCTTCTCGAGAAATTTTATAATCCTTTGCAACTTCCTCTGCAGTTAGTCCCATACTTAAATAATACTCCGGGTGTTCAGCGGCAATTTTATAATTAGGTGAAAGCTTCCATCCGGTAGTGGGAACCATCGACATAGACTCCGTACCGCCGGCAATTATACAATTTGCCATACCGGAACGGATGCGTGCTATTGCTGTTGCGATTGTATCAACTCCAGAAGCGCAATATCTATTTACCGTTGCGCCCGGAACTTCAATAGGCAAACATTGGAGGGCAATCATTCTTCCAATCTGCAATCCTTGCTCCGCTTCTGGGACGGCGTTGCCGACAATCAAGTCATCAACTTTATGCGGATCTAATTGCGGAACCGATTTTAACAAATGCTTAATAACTTCTACGGCAAGATCGTCAGACCTAAAAAATCGAAAACTCCCTTTTTTAGCCTTCCCGACCGCCGTTCTAAATCCTGCTACTATATATGCTTCTTTCATAACTTTTCTTCTTTTTAATTGATAAAATATTTTTATTTATTTCAAAACCGAGCCGCTAATTACGGAGCGGTTTTCCTGTAGTTAAAATGCTTTGAATTCTTTCAAGAGTTTTCTTTTCACCGATTAAACTTAAAAACGCTTCGCGTTCAAGATCGAGCAGATATTGTTCACTCACGAGAGTTCCTTGCGAGAGGTCACCCCCGCACATTACATAAGCAAGCTTCTCGACTATTTTCCTGTCGTGATCGGAAATGTAATTTCCCATCCTGAACGAATAGGCGCCGAGTAAAAGAGTCGCCAGTGCAGATCGACCGAGAACTTTAATATTTTTTCTCGGTAGAGGCTGCGAATAACCTTCGGCAGCAATAGCCAACGCTGCTTGCTTAGCATCATAAATAAGTTTATTAGGATTCACGGTTATTAGATCTCGTCCTTTCTTAAATATATCCATATCGAATGCTTCATAAGCTGAAGTAGAGACTTTTGCCATAGCAATATTTAGAAAGCGCTGCTGAAGTTCTTGAAGTTCTATATTACCTTCGGCAAAATTATCAGATGCGCGCAAAGCCATTTCCTTTGAGCCTCCTCCTGCAGGAATAATTCCAACTCCAACTTCAACCAAACCTATATAAGTTTCCGCAGAGGCTTGAACTTTATCTGCATGAAGACATACTTCGCAGCCACCGCCAAGCGCAAGTGCATGAGGTGCAGCTACAATGGGAATACTTGAATATCGAATCCGCATAGTTGCATTTTGAAAAGTCCTAACGGCAAGGTCAACTTCGTCATACTCCTGTTCCGCAGCGAGCATGAACATCATTGCCAGATTTGCTCCGGCGGAAAAATTCTGTCCGTCATTACCGATAACCAATCCTGTAAAATCCTTCTCTGCAATTTCAATCGATTTGTTTATAGCTTCAAGAATTTCCGTACCGATAGAATTCATCTTTGTTTGAAATTCCAGATTAACAATTCCGTCACTAATATCGTGCAAAGTAGCGCCTGAGTTTTGCCAAACGGGTTTATTCGAGCGGTAGTTTTCCATAACAATAAAATTACCTCTGCCGGGGATTTCTTTATATGAAAAAGAATTTTGATCGAAGAACTTTCTTTTACCGTTTTCAATATGGTAAAAAGATTTAAATCCTTTAGCAATCATTTCCTTTACCCAAGCTGCAGGAGGAAGATTTGCTTCTTCCATGAGCTTAACCATTTTTTCTACGTTAAGGACATCCCATGTTTCAAACGGACCAAGCTCCCATCCGAAACCAGCTCGCATTGCATCATCAATCTTATAAAGCTCATCTGTTATTTCCGGAATTCTATTTGATGAATACTGGAAAATGTTGAAAGAAAGCATTCGAAGAAAATCAGCGGCTTTATCTTTTGAGGCATGAAGGGCTTTAATTCTGTCGCGTAAACTTTCTATCGGCTTAGCAGCAGCAACGGAAGCAAATTTTGGCTTTTCACTTTGTTTGTACTCAAAAGTGTTTAAGTCCAGCTCAAGAATTTCCTTTTCACCTCCGGTACCTTTGACTTTTTTGTAGAAGCCTTGATTTGTTTTATCCCCAAGCCAGTTTTTTTCTACCATTTTATTGACATAATCAGGAATTGTAAATAATTCCCAAGCCTCATCGGTAGGACAATCTTTGTAAACGTTGTTAGCAACTTTTACTAAAGTATCTATACCTACAACATCGCTAGTTCGGAAAGTTGCTGATTTTGGTTTACCGGTTAAAGGTCCTGTTAATGTATCGACTTCTTTAATCGTCAAGTTCATTTCCTTCATAAGCTTAAACACAGCCATAATGCTGAAGACCCCAATTCTATTTGCAATAAAGGCTGGCGTGTCTTTGCAAAGCACTGTGGTTTTTCCCAAGTATAGACTACCGTAGTGCATCAAGAAATCGACAACTTCTTGATTTGTCTGCGGAGTTGGAATAATTTCAAGAAGTTGTAAATATCTCGGCGGATTAAAGAAATGAGCGCCGCAGAAATGTGTCTGAAAATCTTCGCTTCTTCCTTCGAGCATTGAATGAACAGGAATTCCAGAAGTGTTTGTTGTTATCAATGTTCCAGGTTTTCTATACTTTTCAACTTTATCGAAAGTAGATTTTTTTATTTCAAGATTCTCAACAACGGCTTCGATAATCCAATCTACATTTTGAAGAACTTTCATATCGTCTTCAAAATTGCCGGTAGTAATTCTTGAAGAAAATGATTGTTGATAAATTGGAGAAGGCTTTGCGGCAAGAACATTTTTCAGATTGTCGTTTACAATTCTATTTTTTACTTTTTTATCTTGAAGTGACAGTCCTTCTTTTTTTTCAGCATCGGTTAATTCTTTAGGAGTTATATCCAATAGAAAAACATTACAGCCAATGTTGGCGAAATGAGCTGCGATTCGGGAGCCCATGACTCCCGACCCCAAAACGGCGATTTGTTTGATGGTTCTTTTCATAATTTATTCCTTATTGCGTTTTAATACTATTTGAGTAAAATCATCTTCTTGATCAATGTTTCATAACTTTTCTCCTTGTATAAATTAAAGTTTACGTTAGTTTCTTCTTCCTACTAAAATTATTCCTTGTGTATTTATAGTTGTAGCATCAAAACCAACTGCTACTATCGTATTAGTAGATACCGCTATAGAATACAGCGGCTTTAGAAGCGTACTTTGTGTCTCCTTAAACCATGAGGCGCCATTAAAATACCAAATCGATTCATCGTCACAAGCAACTGCGATATTGTTCTCAGCGATACCGCGTATGCGATGGGGACCGGAAGGCAGCGAAAGAATTTTATGTGTGGAACCATTTCCAATAAGCGCATTGCGATAAATACCGTCTGCTGCACCAACATAAAGATACTTACTACCTGCCCATAGTGTTGATACAAGGAATCCGTATGGCGGTGTTTGATTAGATTGTTTTTCCCAAAGTGTTGACCATATGTTTCCATCATATTTTTGAATACAGCTTTGTGAATAGTCATTTGAATAGCCGCAAGCCCAGACTGTTTTTCCATCAGTGCTTCCCCATATATCATGTATGTTTAATGTAGTACCGCTCTCTATTCTTTGCCAAACTCCTTTAGAATAACGCACAATGCTACCCAACAACCCACCAAAATACATGTTCGTTGGAGATTCACCCCAGCCTTTGCTTAAGTATAATGAATCATATCCTATAAGTAAACGATAGTCGTAAGGTGTCCAATTTGTTCCGTCTCCATAAATTAAAGGATCACCGATTAACCATATTTGATTTTGCGAAAAAGCAAAGACGCCATTAAATATGGGTGTTATAACATTACCTCTAAAATTCACGGATATTCTTTTATATTCCCAAAGCTTGCCATTCCAATGCATGGCGTTATAAATAGTGTCATTAATATTAATATATCCTACAACCCAGATATCAGTGTTATTTATAATAGCAGCATCATTTAAATTGCTTGACCCGGCTTGACTGCCAAATTCATACTCAGTCCATGTAAAATTGCTGCTTGTAGTATCCATTGTCTGGATAGTTAGCTTGTTGGTTGTTTGTTGTATGCTGCCTATTCCGTTTCCGGGGTTTGTTGTGTAGAACCCTTGCAGTGAATAGTTTTTATTTGGAAGAAGGGAATCTATATAA
>NZ_JBTSLF010000182.1:0-4847 GCF_054640775.1 Candidatus Aquicultor sp.
ATCATTTCTTTGACTTTAGCATCTATCGCTTTATCGGTGACCTTGATGCCCATCTTATCGGCCTCTTGAAGCATGAGTTCCATATCGACCAATTGGTCAAGAACATTTGCCCTAAACTGCTGTTTTAGTTGTTCGCCCTGGGCGCCAGTAAACGCATCAGGCTGCTGGGCTGTCATTTGCGCCAGCCTCTCATCAACGTCAGCGACGCTGATATTCTTACCGTTTACCTCTCCCGCAAGTGGTTCCTTAGAGCACCCCACGACGGCTATAGCTACGGCCAAAATCAATACCAGCGCCAAGCCGTATTTGTAAAACTTCATTAAATTACCTCGCTTTCTGGCTTTTCATTACCTCGGTAGTGAGCGCAATTATTATATCATCAAACAAAGCTAGCAGAAAAGCTATTATTTGGTCCTGCTCCAGCTTTGTCACAACAAAATAGTCTCTCTGTGAATGGAAGGCCACGTTGTCATATTTATTAGCCAACAACATTTCTTGTTGCTTTGTCAAGCGCAACGACGAAATCCTAATCCTACGGTTTTGGTAAGCGATCTCGGTAATGCCCAGAAGTCGTGCCGACAGGCGAAGTTTCGCTATGTCAAGCAGTGCGTTGACAGCCTGAGGCGGTGCGCCGAAGCGGTCTTTAAGCTCAAGTGAGGCCTGCCGCACATCATCGATATCGCGGGCCATAATGATTCTTTTATAGGTCTCTATACGCAGGCTTTCTTCGGCTATATAGGTGTCGGGCAGGTAGGCATTGATGGGTAGATCGATGCGTAGTTCGGCCGGTTCAAAGACCGGTTTACCTTCAAGCTGTTCGATGGACTCACGAAGCATCTGGCAGTAGAGTTCGAAGCCGATTGCCGACATGTACCCGTGTTGTTCGGCACCGAGCAAGTCGCCCGCTCCCCGTATTTCGAGGTCGCGCAGAGCTATCTTCATGCCCGAGCCAAGCTCGGTAAAGTCGCTTATGGTTTTAAGCCGCTCAAAGGCATGCAACGTAAGAAGTCTTTGCGGCGAGAAGAAAAAGTATGCGTATGCACGTTGATCAGAGCGACCGACACGTCCGCGCAACTGGTAGAGCTGCGCAAGCCCAAGGATTTCGGCCATATCGACGATAAGGGTGTTAACGCTGGGGATGTCGATACCGGACTCGATTATCGTCGTGCACACCAGAACATCGTACTTCTTCTCGAGGAAGGCGAGCATTATCTTCTCCAACTGGTGTTCGCTCATCTGACCGTGGGCGACCGCCACACGTGCCTCAGGAATCAGGGTGTGCAGGCGGGCGGCGACCCGATCGATGGTTTCGACCCGGTTGTGTACGTAGTATATCTGCCCGCCGCGTCCCAGCTCACGGCGCACGGCCTGCACTATCATCTCCTGATCGTACCGTCCGACGTGGGTGATAATCGGCTGGCGATGCTCGGGTGGGGTCTCGATAACCGACATATCGCGCACCCCGGCAATCGACATCTGAAGAGTGCGCGGAATCGGGGTGGCGCTGAGCGTAAGAACATCCACGCTTTTCTTAAAATTACGCAGCTTTTCTTTGTGGTTGACGCCGAAACGCTGCTCCTCATCGATGACGACCAGCCCCAAGTCAAGGGGCTTAACATCTTGCGAGAGCAGCCGGTGGGTCCCGATGAGAACATCCACCTTGCCCTTGTTAAAGCGATCTATGATATCCTTCTGCTGGGCCGGCGATCTAAATCGGCTTACCATCTCGATCGTAACCGGGAATTGGGAAAGCCGCTCGTTAAACGTGGTGTAATGCTGCTGTGCCAAAATCGTCGTCGGCACCAGCACCATCACCTGCTTGCCGTCCACGATTGCCTTAAAGGCTGCGCGGACCGCCACCTCGGTCTTTCCGTACCCAACATCGCCGCAGATCAGCCTATCCATAGGCTTGATATCTTCCATATCTTTTTTGACCTCGTCGATCGCCGTCAGCTGGTCAGGGGTCTCCTGGTAGACAAATGCGTCTTCAAGCTCTTTCTGCCATGGGGAATCCGGGGTGAAGGCCGTCCCTCTGGCCTTTGACCTCTCGGCATAGAGCGACAGAAGGTCGTAGGCCACTTTCTTGACCGATGCGTTCGCTTTTTTCTTCGCCTTCAGCCATTCAGAGCCGCCGAGCCGCGACACGACCGGCGCCTCGCCTGCGGTGCCGATGTACTTCGTAATCCGGTCGAGCTGTTCGATGGGGACGAAGAGGCGGTCCGTCCCGGCATATTCAAGAAGCGCGTAGTCGCGCACGATACCGGCGACTTCTCTGCGCTGCAATCCACCGTAGACCGCTATGCCGTGCGTGCTGTGTACCACGTAATCACCGACTTTTAGATCGGCGATATTGGCAATCGCGCGGCCCTTGATCTGGGTCGTACTTTTCTGCTGGATGGTCTTTCTGCCGAAAATATCTGTATAGGATATAAGCGCCAGTCCTAGATCAGCGCTTGTGAATCCTCCGCTTATATCACCGGTTACCAGCAAAACCGTCTTTGCGTCCCCCGCAGGTTCACTTTCGCCGGACGTATAAGGAACATCGTTCTTTTCCAGAACCTGCGCCATTTTATCAAGTTGGGCCTGGTCGTGAAGCGCCAGGACAACGGTTAACCCGAGCCCCATATAGTCGTTGATCCGATCACCGAGCTGCTCGATTCTGCCGGCAAGGGGCTGCACAGGTGAGGCCTTGATCGCAAGGGTGCTCTTTGCCTCCCCTAAAGAGGTGAGTTCGAGTCCGGCACGGCCGAGGACCTCTTTCGGCTTTCTAAAGTACGGGTGCGGCGGTGTGATGATCGACCGGTGTTCTGCAAGGTGTTCGATATAGGATACCTGCTGCGAGAGGTGCTGCTGCGCCGCTTGCAGGGCCTCCTCCGGCTCATCGACGATGACTAGGGCATCAGGGGAAAGGTAATCCATAACCGTCGACGCTTTGCCGTATAGAAATGGCAGGTATTTATCGACGCCTTCGAAGTAGAGCATGTCTTTCAACTTGCCGACTTCTTCTTCAAGCCATTCCGAATAAGGGCCGGTAAGCTGCACGAGCGCTTTTGCGACGTTGTTTTCGGTGAGCGCCACCTGACGGCATCCATAGATGTCGATGTCTGTCAGTTTTGCGACGGAGCGCTGGCTGGTGACATTGAAAGAACGGATCGAGTCGACCTCATCGCCGAAGAATTCGATACGCACCGGCGCGGACGCTTGTGCGGGAAAGATATCGATGATGCCGCCGCGCAGGCTGAACTGCCCCTGGCCTTCGACCAGCGGCGCCCTTAAATAGCCCATACCGCCCAACCGGGCGGCCAGTTCATGCAGATCGACCTCATCGCCTATTTTCAGGATAAGCGGGCGGTGTAATTGCGCCGAACGCGGCGCCATGATACGGGCGGCGGCCTGAACCGAAGTAACCCAGATGGATGCCTCGCCCGACGCCATCTTGTCGAGTATCGCAAACCGCTTGCCGACCGAGGCCGGACTTGGTGAGAGCGAATCGTACGGCATCGTCTCGACATCGAGGAAAAGCTCGGCGTCAACCGAATATGCCTTGAGATCGGCAAAGAGTAAACGCGCCCGTTCGGAATTCGCGGTGACCACGAGCATCGGCTTTCGCATATCCGCATGGAGCGCGGAAAGCACAAAGGTCCTGGCGGATGTACCCACCGAGGCGACCGCCGTACCGTTATCCGCGACCGATTCGCGAAGCGCCGTATAGGCCGGATTCTTTTGTGCCAGACGTAATGTTTCATTTAGGTGCATTCATATAACCTCGCGTGCGGCCAGCACGCCAAAAAGGCCTCGGCAAACGCCCAGACCCCCTTAAGAAGCCTAATTTAAAAGACTATTAAACTTTCGCCGGTAGTAAGTACCGGCTTTTTCTATGGCGGGCATATGCGCGCCTTAATCAATATAGCAGGTTGTGGGCGATGAATGCTAGCTGCCGGGGATTGGTTGATTCAGCCGTTCTATAATCCAATCATGGACGAGTTCCTGTACTTCTTGCGTGGATTTATCAAGGCTATGTCCGTCGCCTTTGAGGATAACGAGTTTTTTGGGCTCATGCGCCAAGTTGTAGACAAGCTGGGAACTCGAACTTGGCAGTACCATATCCTGGTCCCCGTGGATCAAGAGGATGGAGCAATCGGGGGAAAGCTCGGATACGGCATTGGCGCCGTAACTCTGGGTCGATAGGGTGACTACCGTTTTAACCGAATGCGAGCGGACCGCCGCCTGTATGACAACCGCCCCACCAAAGGAGTGGCCGGTAAGGGCGATATCGGTAATTCCCTCGCTCTCGAGGAAACTGATGCCCGCAAGCACATCGTATACCGATTCCTCATGGTTGGTCGGATACCTGAAGCGCACCCTGAGCGACGCGATATCATGGTTGCGCAGCTCCTCACACAAATATGGGTACAGCCCCCGCACCGGCGTATCCCAGTCGCCGCCGACGCCGCCGACCCAGATCGCTGCAAAACGCGTACCCCGCACCGGGTAGTACCGGCAGGATATGTCTCTGCGCCCGGTTACCAATATTACCGGCTCATACCCGTCCTCGGATACCCCCCGTTTAACCTCCCGGATAAGCGGAACTCTTGATTTGGCTTCGTTGTTTTCCTCCATACGGCACACCTTCTCTGGGTCAGGTAGCATGAGGAACTCTCGAGGCGAAGTCTACCCTGAAATGCTGGAAGTTAAACTGTGGATATGTCGGGTTATAAATAGCAAGGTTAAGCTTTTAAAAGGAAAAGGCGAGCACTAAAGCCCGCCATTAAGATAGGTATCGAAGAAGATCAGCTAGCACGAGTGCGTCTCTGCTCTTCATACTCCTCAGTACTTATTTCGCCTAT
>NZ_JBTSLF010000183.1:0-4845 GCF_054640775.1 Candidatus Aquicultor sp.
CTTCTGCCCGATATTTATCAAAACACATATCGATGATATGCGGTGCCGATATAACAGGTATAGTCCCTATCTCAAGAAAGCTTTCGCGCTGTCTTGCGAGTAATGGCAGCTCCAAATCGTTGAGCGATAGCAGTAAGCGAACCTGGTGCTTATCGCAGATATCCCTCAAGATATCGAAATACTCCGGATGGCCTACAGGAGGCACGATGAAATACCCGTCAGCTTCTTGCAAAGCCGATGCATCTGGATTAGTATCTGCCGCATATATCTTTCCTTGGCCGTTCAAAGCGTCTCTGAAATATTGGATCAGGTAATTGCGACGCCCCGCACAGGTTAATAATACGTTCATGAACTTAATGGTCCTCCTAACCGCTCATTCATATAGAGAGCATTGGCGATCGGTGACTAATAGCCGACCTCTACATCAACAATATTGATGAGGGGTCTTCCTGTCGCCAGGCAGTTAATATTTTCAATCGCACCATCAAGATGGGGTAAGCGACCCTCCGCGAACCCCGCCCGGTGTGGTGAAAGAACAAGGTTGTCGAGCATATGAAACTGATTCTTCGTCGATGGCAGAACGTCCGGGCTATCCAATTTCGGGTAGTTATACCAGGTATCGATCGCAGCACCGGCGATGCGTTTTTCTTTAAGGACAGCGTAGAGGGCATCCTCATCGACAACCTCACCACGCGAAATATTGATCAAGTAAGCTGAGGGTTTCATGCTTGCCAGTAAATGCTCATTAAACAAGCCTCTTGTTGCATCGGTCAACGGTAGTGTAATAAAAAGAAAATCGGACTCGCTTACCACAAACTCCATATCGTCGGACCCCCCAAGAAAAGCTAGTGGTGGGGGCGTATCTGCTCGATCACGGCGGGCGGCAGCTATAAGCTTAACGGAAAATCCCGAGAGCATCTTGGCAATAGCCTGCGCGATTTCGCCGTAACCAACAAACCCTATGGTCTTGCCACTGATCATAACGGGCGGCATGAATACTCCATCGCCTCGCTTCGGCCTACACCACTTCCCCTGCCGCAGCCGTTGGTCGTGAAATGGAATCTTCTTTGCAATCGCCAACATAAGAGCGACCGTATATTCGGCAACGACATCAGCGTTACTGTGCGAGTTGCACACCGGGATGTTATATCTTCTAAGCAGCTCGAAGTCCACCACATCTACTCCAGCCCATGGTACTTGGATAAGTCGTAGTGACCTGCCGTTATTCAGCACGGCCTCCGAGACATAGGGGCCGAATAATACGTGAATATCATCCTTAACGGCATCAGCCATCGCGGCATCAGTAAACGCCTGTGGGCTTACAATGCTAACGTTCTCAAGTAGATGAGCACGTAGATGCACGATATCTTCTGGAAAATAAGGTTTGGTAAGCAATACCCTGACACTATCGCCCATGTCTCACCCACCCATCGACAAAATCACTCAACTTTTCAAACCCTTCCGAAATAATCTCAGTCGCGTTGGCAAGCGAGATCCTGCAGAAGGTGTCGAATTCAGGACCATTAGATATCCCCGGTAGCATCGCAACACCGGTTTCCTCCAAAAGCTGGGTGCAGAACGTATCTGAGGATAATCCCGTGCTCGATATATCAAGAAATGTAAAAAAGCCAGCTTCAGGATATGAGCCCGCAAGATGTACGTTGCTGGCGATTAACTCCTCGTAGAGTTTTCTTCTAGCCCTGAGGTTTTCGATAAACTCATCGAGGTGGGTGTGCGAACCCGTTAACGCCGCGATTGCAGCTTTCTGGATAAACGCCGCAGTGTTGGCGTTAAGCTGCAAGTTAAGCTTGAGCATTAAAGCGGTTAGTTCTTTATTGGCATGCACGTAACCGATTCGCCACCCGGTCATGGCATACGCTTTACTAAAACCATTAACCGTTATTATTTTCTCCCGTATGTCTTCAAACGATGCCGGCGAAATGTGTTTCTTATCTGAAAGGGTGATTTTTTCGTATATCTCATCGGAGATAAGATATAGTTCGTTATCCCTCACTACCCTCACGATAAACTCGATTTCGTCGTCGAGCAGCATCCTACCGGTGGGGTTGTTGGGATAGTTGATTACAATAAGCTTTGTCTTTGGATTGACGAGTGATTCGATACGTTGTTTATCAATTACGAAATCTAGCCCTTTCAAAGGCACATTGTGGACGATCGCCTGTGGTTCGGCAATCTTAATAATCGATATATTGCCGTCATAGCAAGGGGTAAAGTTGATAACCTCATCGCCCGGTCGTAATGTTGCAGCACAGGCCAGGTATAGGGCATTTCTTGCACCCGGCGTGACTACAATCTCATCTGCGCTCGCTTCAATCCCATTATCCCGGTAAAGCTTTTCAGCAATTAATTCTCGCAGCTCTGGAAGGCCTTGCGCGGCGGAATAGCGTGTTAATCCCATGTTCAATGCATCGATTGCGGCCTTTTTTATGTGCTCGGGGGTTTCAAAATCAGGCTCACGAAGGCCAAGCGAGATAATTCGCCTGCCTTGCCGCTTTAGTTCCTGCGCCTTTAGGCTAAATTGCAATGTAGCTGGACTTGTTACTG
This sequence comes from Candidatus Aquicultor sp., assembly GCF_054640775.1. Classification (NCBI taxonomy): domain Bacteria; kingdom Bacillati; phylum Actinomycetota; class Candidatus Aquicultoria; order Candidatus Aquicultorales; family Candidatus Aquicultoraceae; genus Candidatus Aquicultor; species Candidatus Aquicultor sp. Next base: position 2,566 of record NZ_JBTSLF010000183.1, read on the forward strand.
CTTTATCTATAATCATATTTCCTCCGCTAAACATAACCGTAAATATTTCTGATAATCTAAGCCGCTTACCCTAAGCCCCTTAGCTTATGCTGTTCCGCTACATATGGTTTGCGATATTCGGGGAAAAAGTTATTATCCTGCACAAAGCCACTTAATTCCATCCGATGACGCACGAGAATAGCATACTTGCTTTCATCTAAGATCATTCTGTACGTATAAAAATCGGCCCGAGATTTTGAAAATCCTGATTTATACTCAAATAAGGTATCCATATTACCGCCGACTCCACCACCCATATGAACAACTTTATGGCCTGCATCTTTTGCCCAACGCCAAAGATAATCCGTTCCTAGTTTTGATGAAGCAAAACGCAAGTACTTGTTACAAGAAGCCCCGAGATGGTCTTGCACAATACCATCCACGACTACACATAAGCCAGCCGCAGTAGCCTCCCCCTCTGGCGAGATTACCGTATGAAGATGTAAGCGGTCACCGAGAGCGTCACGTAGATCATAGAAATAACTATCCGAAAACAGATAAAACTCGCTTGCAGACCTACGCTCCATAGTTTCTCTATACATGGCGATGAATTGATCAAACAAACTCCAATCATCGACGGTTACCTTAAATCCAGCATGATGCAACTGCTTAATACTTCTCCTATGACTACGTCTCATCTGTTGCCAAATATCCTCAGCGGACAAAGTAAGGTCTATATAGACGGTCTGTCCGTGATGCACCAGTGTGCCAGTTTTTGCCAATTCACCAACCGGAAGTTGCAGTAAAGGGTGAAAGCGGAAGAAAGCAGAAACGATTCCCTGCTCCACACAATTGTGCTTAAATTCCTCCAGAAAATGCGCTAACGAGGGTGAGCCTTCGGGAGCAATCAAAATAGGCGATGGATATCCATACGGTGCCGTAATATCATACCAACCTTCACCTACCCCAAGCTCCGCCGGGATATCCCTAATCAGTAGCGGGGCTAAAAATCTATCATCCCCTGCCTCGGCGTAAAAAGCAGAAGGAATGCCGCCTTCATGCTTAGCAGTGAACTCTACGTATTCAGGCAAATGATAGAAATCATGCCGAGCATGCGCGAGTACTGATGTCCAACGCGGATCGCATGGTTTTATAAACTCCGCTATCATTGTCGCATTCCTTCCTTCGACCCCTTAAACTCAGGCATTGTGGCAAATCCTTCTGCGCTAATCCCTTCACGCTTCACCACTTTGATCAACGTTAAGAACAAAATCTTTATGTCTAGTAGCATCGACCAATTATCCACATACCAAATATCAAGTTTGAACTTCTCTTCCCACGAGAGACCGTTGCGCCCGTTTACCTGAGCCCAGCCTGTGATGCCGGGTTTAACATTATGCCTGCGAGCTTGCCCAGGGGTGTAGCGATCGAGATAGCTCATCAGAAGCGGTCGTGGCCCTACCAGGTTCATATCCCCCTTAAGGACATTAAACAGCTCAGGCAACTCATCTAGGCTTGTCGAGCGCATGAAGTTTCCAAAAGATGTAAGTCGATTTTCGTCCGGCAGCAAATCGCCATTCTGGTCTTTTAACTCTTTCATGGTGCGAAACTTGTATATAGTAAAAGGCTTGCCCCCAAAACCGGGCCGCACCTGGCGAAATAACACCGGGGATCCCAGGGTGCTACGGACTAGAAATGCGATCATAAATAGAGGAACAGCGAGAATGGTGAGACCCAGCATAGCTCCAAGCAGGTTCATTATCCTTTTAATTACACGGAAGGGCTCGCCTTTCCTCGTTCGGCTCTCGTACACTGTCTCTGTTAAGATATGTTCGAGTTGGATAACCGCTTGCTCACGATTAAAGCGTTGTTCCGCCAATTTTTTTGCGGCCATACCGGCTGTCTCTAGCCATGCATTGTCTCTAACAGCGTTAAGTATATTCAAAGCTGCTGAGTTTATGTCTTTTGCGCTTAGGATGAGACCAGCCCCTGTTTCACGGATTATATCTGCTTGCCATCCCTCGTGGTTTATAGCAATTGGCTTGCCTGCTGCCAAAGTATCAAAAAACTTGTTCGCGGAATTGTTCCAAAGTTCCTTGAGGTCGATAACAAATGACGTGGCCAAGTCAGCGGCAGATAGCCAGGCTGCTATTTCGTACTTTGGCGCAACCGGAATCATAAAGAAATTCTTATTTAGTACACCTAGCTCCTCAGCTACGGCTCGAACCTTACTGTCTTCTCTGCCCGTGCCGATAACCGCAAATCGGATCTCTTGATCATGGCTGCTAACCTCTGAAGCCA
>NZ_JBTSLF010000184.1:0-4822 GCF_054640775.1 Candidatus Aquicultor sp.
ATTTTCAAAGTTTTACTTGGGTGGATCTAATCGCTTAAACCCACCCAAGCCATAATCTCTTTCGAGTAAGACTTTTCTAGAACAATCCGCTTACTTCGCCGGTGTTCACATCGACGTCGACTCTTCTGTACGCCGGGTCGGATGCGGTACCTGGCATCAAGCTGATTTCTCCTGCCATCGGGCAGAGGAACTTGGCGCCGCTGTAGACCAAAACGTCGCGGATCGGAAGCTGCCAGCCCTTCGGCACACCCTTCATTGTCGGGTCGTGCGTGAGGCTTAAGTGAGTCTTGACCATCATCGTCTGGAAGTCAGCAAATGCCGGGTCGGCCTCGAATCTCTTGGCCTTTGCCTCAGCAAGCGGTGACCACTGTACGCCGTCGGCACCGTAAACTTCCTTTGCGACCATTTCCACACGCTGGCGCAGCGGCATCTCTAATGGATAGAGCGGCTTATAGTTGGACGGCTCATTGGCCGCATCCATAACTGTATCAGCCAGTTCGGCAGCACCCTCGCCACCGTACATCCAGTGCTCGGAAACCGCGGCGCGGACGCCTATCTCGGCGCATAGCTTGCGAACGAGATCGTGCTCCGCCTTGGTATCGGTGTAGAACGCGTTGATAGCGACGACCGGGACGATACCGGACTTCTTGACGACCTCGACCATATGGCGCAGGTTCTCAAAGCCCTTCTCGACAAGGCTGAGGTTCTCTTTTGTGTATTCTTCCGGAAGCGGACGTCCAGGAGCGACGACCGGGCCGCCACCGTGCATCTTCATAGCCCTGATAGTAGCAACGATAACCGATACGTTCGGTACGTTACCGGAGAGCCTGCACTTGACGTTCCAGAATTTCTCGAAGCCGATGTCGGCGGCGAAGCCGGACTCGGTTACGGTGTAATCGAAGAGTTTCAAAGCCAAACGGTCGGAGATAATCGAGTTCTGGCCGATGGCGATATTGGCAAACGGGCCTGCGTGGATGAGAACCGGCTGGCCCTCTACCGAGTAGCACAGCGTCGGGTTGATCGTATTACGCATCCAGGCGGTCATGGCGCCGGCGACATCCAGGTCGGATGTTGTAATCGGCTTGCCGGTGCGGTCGTAGGCAACCGTGATCTTGCCAAGGCGATCGCGCAGGTCGGCGAGGTCCTTAGAAACAGCGAGAATAGCCATTAACTCGGAGCCGACGGCGATACCGAAACGGGATGCCATCGGGTAGCCGTCTTTCTTGCCGCCAAGGCCGATCATGATGTTGCGGAGCGACTGGGCGCAGAAATCGATGACCCAGCCCATCTCAACGTTTTTCGGGTCGATGTCAAGGCGCCTGAGGCCACGCCTGGTAAGTTCCTCGTCGGTATAGTTACACTCGTGCTGGTAGCGCGAGGTAAGGGCAACCATTGCGAGGTTGTGGGCGTTCATGATGTCGTTGATATCGCCGGTAAGGCCCAACGAGAACTCCGTCATCGGGATAAGAAGCGCGTTTCCGCCGCCGGCAGCCGTACCCTTGACGTTCATGGTCGGTCCGCCTGATGGCTGGCGCAGTGCGCCGCCTACGTTAATGCCTTTTACTCCAAGACCCTGGATAAGGCCCATGGAAACTGTGGTCTTACCTTCACCGAGAGGGGTTGGCGTAATGGCTGTGACTTCGATGTACTTGCCGTCCGGTTTGTCTTTCAGACGGTCCATTATCTTTAGAAAGTCAAGCTTAGGCGTCTTACCAAAAGGAATCATCTCTTCCTTAAGTATGCCAAGTTTATCGATCCATTCCTCAGGAGTCGGTAGATACTTCATTGCCTCTGCAGCGATCTGCCAATCCTTATTCTTGGTTGGGTCCATCGACCTCGGATTGTAGACCTTCTCTGTTGTTCCCATAGAACCTCCTTGTTGTTTGCATCAGTTTCTCAGCTCAAACTAAAACCCCCTAGCCTCTCAGCCGGAAGGTAGATTGAATGCTAAATTATTAACGAGATGCCAAAAAAAACAATATGCTTTTAGGCGCAAAAAAAGCAATACCTGTTCGTAGCTCTCCTTTAGCCCTCAAGGTGTTGCCAACTCAGCCGTTTGCAATTTGTGTTACAAACCACGAGCTATGCACCAATAATAATACTGAAAACCCCACGACCTCGTCAAGAAAAAACTTGATTAAATACTTAATTGTATACTCCTAAGGGGTTGACAGCAATTTAGAGTCCGCGAACGGTCGCATTTTACCGGTGAACGTGTTAATTATGGGTTAAACGGTACCCGTGAATGGTACCATAGCTTCTATGAAAGGGCTTGTGTTACATACCCAGCATCGCTTTGAGCTGCTGACCGCGACGGCGGCTGACGGGGATTTCGTTTTGCTGGTTGCACCGAACCTTCAGGACGTAGCTTCGCCCGTACATCGGAACGATCTCGATGACATGACGCAGATTCACGATGTACCCCCGGTGCACTCGCAGAAACGATTTACTGGCCAGGCGTTCTTCAAGCGTTTTTAGTGTAAAGCGGGTAATAAAAGTATTATCCGCGGTATGTACAAAAACGATATCATTATGGCTCGAGATATAGACGATCTCACGCATGGGTAGAAGCAGCGTTTTTCCTCTGCTTTCAACCGGTATTCTCTCTATGTCTATCACCGATTTTTCTTGGGGTACGTCTTGCTTGACCGCCGGCGCAGCAGGCTGTGCCGCGGAAAGGCGTTTTTCGACCTTGTCGATCGTATGGGTGAGGCGATCCTCGTCGATCGGTTTCATAAGATAATCGACCGCATCCAGCTCAAACGCCTTGACCGCATACTCGCCATAGGCGGTAACAAAAACGACCGCCGGCACATTGGGCAGCTCTTTTATCGACGCGACCACATCGAGTCCGCTCAAACCCGGCATCTGAATATCGATGAGAACGAGGTCGTAGTTGAGCGCCTTGATAAGCTCAAGCGCCTCCGTCGAGTTGGTCGCCTCGCCGATTACCTGAACGTTCGGGATCTTCTCAAGCAAGTACCTGAGCTCAGAACGCGCCGGTGCCTCATCATCAACAATCAAGGTTTTAAGCTGTCTCATTCTCTTTACTCCTGGAAATCGGGATATTCAAGAGCGCCCGGGTGCCGGCACCCAGCGCGCTTTCGATCTTGACCTGGTAGTCTTCGCCGTAAATGCTGCGAAGCCTTTCGTTCACGTTACTTAAACCTATTCCGCTTCCCTTACCATAACCAAATTTTATGACTTGGTCTAGGTCTTCTTCAGAAATTCCGCGACCGTTGTCGGTAACGGTTATCTGCATGTTATTATCGACAAGCCGTGCGATGATGCCGATCTCGAGTTCGCGCTCCTCACAAAATCCGTGCTTTACCGCGTTCTCAACGATCGGCTGTACCGTCAGCGCCGGTAGGATGCATTCCTGCGCGTCGTTGTCGATGTCGAAGCTGATATCAAGGCGGTCGCCAAAACGCGCCTTCTCAAGCACGAGGTAGTTTGCGATATAATCGAGTTCCTGCGCGAGTGTAATAAAGACGTCCTTCCATTCAAGCGATTTGCGGAAGAAATCGGAAAACTGAACGAGCAGTTTACGTGCTTTCTGCGGGTCGGTCCTGATAAACGCCGTTATCGTGTTGAGCGTATTAAAGAGAAAATGCGGATTGATCTGCGCCTGAAGCGCCCTCAGCTCCGCGTGATAGGTAAGTTCTCTCTGTAGCTCAAGCTCCGAGAGTTCGATCTGGGTACTCAAAAGCTGACCCAGTCCTTCCGCTACCGCAACCCTGCTCTCGGTGAGCTTCTTCGGATTGTCATAATAGAATTTTAGCGAACCTACCGCTTTGCCCGCCTTCTCGAGAGGAACGACAACCGCAGCCTTGAGCTTACAGTTGACCATGGGGCAGCCGATCTCGGTCTTTGAGCCGAGAATGCGCGTCGTGTCAGTCTCGATGGCGTCCTTTGTGGCGCGCGTAAGGATGGGCTTTCCAACCAGGTGATGGTCCTCGCCGACACCCCTGAACCCGAGAATCGTCGTGCGGTCGGTAATCGAAACCGCAACCGCATCGGTCTGACCGTGGATGATATTGATAACCTCAGAAGCCGACTCGGCATTAAGGCCTTTCCTCAAATACGGCAGGGTCCGTCGCGTAATCTCAAGTATCTGGTGGGATTGCTTCGCCTTGTTATGCTCGGCCTGGCTCGCCAGCCGGAAAATGGTGAGCGCCGCAAAGACCGTCGCGCTTGAGGGTACCGCCAAAAGCAAGAAGATAAACGAGCCTACGTGCAAGCCAAAGAGATAGGCGTTTAAGTAAATGACCGCAAGGGCAAGCAGGCTTCCAAAAACGATGCTCCCTAGGAAGTAGTAAAAATTATTGGTGTTGCTCTCATCCCATTTCCTCAGATCAAACACGCACTCTCACCTGCACTATTATCAGGCCTATTAGACTATAGCTAATACTATGATTATTGCAGCAGGAAAATTTTACCTGCTATTGCGTTCAATTAAGATAGATTATAGCTAAAGCTTTAGTCCTTGGATATGCTTATTTCAAAAAGAGCACGCTACGGATGAAACCCGATCTTCGCTTTTGGCCCCGACGCCTCCTCGATTTTGCCGAAGGCTTTCTCGTACCTTGCGACGTTCTCCTTAACCGCCGAGAGTATCCGCTTCATATGCCCCGGGCTGGTGATAATCCTTGCGCTCACCGTTCCAAACGGTTGAGATAAAAACATGAAGTCCATGATGAACTCGTCCTTCGTATGTGAAACTACCAGGTTGTTCGAATATACCCCCGGAATTTTGTCCTCGGGGAACCTTACCTCGATGTTCATCTCATTTGCCATATAGCACCGCCTCTCTCTTGTTCTG
>NZ_JBTSLF010000185.1:0-1780 GCF_054640775.1 Candidatus Aquicultor sp.
ACAGTATGGTTAACAGCACTCGGTTTAGTGTGTTCATTTCAAACCCCTAACGTTTGCGCATTATTATGCTACCCGTTTAACCCGGGCGACCCTGGTGCTTATATGATCGAGTTCATCATCCAACCCGATGGTTGCGAGGTTATCCTTCACATCATATTCGACCTGGGAGCGGACCGCCTGCCTATCGGCATCCGTCGATACTGCTACTTCGGCTGCGACGTCGAACTTCTCGCCGTGCACCAGTACGTCCACATTTTCCGGCGTAATCCCCCGTTCCCGCGCAAGTCGCTGTTGTAAGAACCTCTCAACATCCGACCTGAACACCCGGGTCTTACCCGCTTCATCATCCCGGACGGTGATGAAGGGATCCCTGAAGGGTCGTATCTCAAGAATCAGGAGTACGAGCGATATCAAAAATATCCCGATAAGGGTCGCCTGGATTTGCCCGGTGTCGAGCCTCGTGATCGACCCGATGATTCCGCTAACGAACCCCGTGAGTTGCGTGTTGCCCGCAAGGAGGCCGATCAGGTAGACTATCCCCATTGCCGATGCAACGATGAGCGCAATCGATATAATTGTTGCCAGTACTCGATTAAATGTCCTCATACCGCTAGTACCAAATCCTCTACATAGATGTCAACGCTTGTTACGCGATCCGCCATGTTGATGCCCGGCTCACGCAACTGCTTCCAGATCTCCGCTCGAAGCATATCCGCCATCTCCGGGATCGTTGATCCGGCCAGGGCCACCGCCATATACACGTCAACCGAATAGCGGCCCTCACGATCGGGCCCGCGCACCCATACGCCCGGTACGTCCGGGCTGTATGGGTATGACTCACCAACCGCACGCGCCCGTGTGAGCGAAACGCCCTTCATCGTATCCACCGCAGCTTTGACCGCCAGGGCTATTTGTTTTTTATCCTCAAGAATATTAGGCGACACGGCTTTCACTTTCCCCTTGTTGCTGTTGCTGTTGTTGCTGTTGTTGCTGTTCTTCTTGCGGCATATACACATCGCTTACGGTGATATTGACCTCTTTGCAGCGTAGCCCGGTAAGGGACTCGATCTGGCTGCAGACATTCTGCCTGACGTTTTGTGTAACATCCGGGATACTCTGCCCATAATCGACGATCATGCTTAAGTCAACCGCCGCCTCTTGTTGGCCGACCTGCACATCGATACCGGTCATCCTCTGCGCGCCCGAAATTCGGGACAAAGCCCCGCTAATGGCGCGTTCAGTAGTACCGCCCAGCGCATGGACGCCCGGAACCTCGCGTGCCGCCATGCCCGCGATTTTTGCGACCACGGTATCCGCTATGACTGTCTTCCCAGGTCCTTGCTGTTGGAGATTTTGCATTTGCATTTCATTCGGCATTTGGTTCTCTGCTCTTGCTTCTGCCATAAAATCCTCTCCTCCCTTCATGCTGTCTTTCTTACCCATAAATTTGGATAATACGTCGCGCGTATAAAGTTCATTCCCAGTTTTACGAAATTAACCGGTGACGGTTTCACTGACGTAAGCATGGTAAAGTATCTATCTGCAGGTAAGATAAGGTGTTTGAAAGATAGGAAGCGCGAAATAATACAAATCCAGTTTCAGCAGAGCCTGCTGTTGGTTTTATGGTACTTGCAAGTGGTAGTGAAGGGTGTGAATGGATATCGAGGACGGTGCCAATTACGGTTGGGTTGCCGTTGGACAGAAAAGAAGCCGGACAAGCTGTCCGGCTTCTTTTTATTTGCGGAGGTGCGTGGGAATCGAACCCACCAACCGAGGTCTA
>NZ_JBTSLF010000185.1:1790-4818 GCF_054640775.1 Candidatus Aquicultor sp.
CGACTGGTTTTGAAGACCAGCTGAGCCACCAGGCCCAATCCACCTCCATGAAAAACGATAATGGCAAAACCATTATCGTTGATACCTCTATTTTGCCAGGTCTGAGCCCAAAATACAAGTCAGGAGCCGTTAGAACCGTGACATGCGATCATCCTTGCTTCAGCCTAGCGCACGAAACGGGTTTCGCCAACGCGTCTCGTAACGCCGACCATGTCGAAGTAGCTGAGAAGCGGAATGATGTATTTTCTCGACGTATCGAATATCTGGCGCACATCGGCGGGACTCACCTGTTTGCCGGAGAAGTGCTTCTTTAACTCCGCTTTGGCCTCCTCGATGAGTGCGGCGTCGAAGTACATGTTCGGCGCGATTCTGACCAGCTTATGCTCGCGTACCAGAAGGTCGGCTAGCGAGTTGAGCTTCTTCAGGTCCATGCCCATCTCTTTCGAGAGCCAGGTGGTCTCAGGTGGGCCGTATTTGCCGTCCACGATTTTTTTAGTAAGGGACGCCAGAAGCTCCTCATCCTCTTTGCCCACTGTTACCTGGGCTTTTGCGTCGGCGATCTGGGCTTTGTCGACGACTATCTTGCCCGCTTTTTGCAGGTGGACGACAAACGTGTCGAATTCCTTATCCGACATCCAGTCGAACAGCTGCGACTTTATAATCTGCTTGCTCAACCAGGGGTTGAGGGGGTTCTTCTTGAAGTTGTCGTTTAAGTACTCTACAAAGCTCTTGGTATGGGCATCAAATGTGCTTTTCACGATATAGTGATCCTGCTTATCGATAATAATCGAAGTTATCTCGCCGCTATTTATGAGTGCGGCGAGGCTCTCTTTTATCCGGTCTTCCCCCAGCTCGGAGCGCACCCAGAGCTGTTTTGCGGTCATGAAGCCATGCGTCTCGCTGAGGAAGAGCCGCACGATTGCCTCGGGATCCCCCGCGCTGAGGAGACGGCAACGCTCGCTGAAATTCTTATGGGACACCCGGTACTTGACGGGATGGCTATCCAGAACACGGCCGCCGCCGATGGTTTGAATCGGCGAGTAGCTTCTGATGACAAAATTATCGTTATACTTTGGAATAACCGGGCTCTCCAGTCTCAGCTGGACAAACGCGGTATCACCCGGCATGAGGACTTCGCGGTCCGTCAAAACCACACGCCCCAACACCTCGCTGGTGCCGTGGTGCACTCTCACCCGCGCCCTGTTTTTAAGCTCTTTCGGTGTGCTTTCGAGCAATTTCAGTGTGGCGTCGAACATATAGCTCGGGCTAAGATAACCGGGCGCCAGTACGACGTCACCGCGTTCGATATCATCTTTATCCAGGCCGACCAGGTTAAGGGCCACCCGCTGACCGGCCAAGGCGTAATCCATCTTTGTGCCGTGGACCTGGATGCTTCGTATCCGAACCTCTTTGTTGACCGGGTAGACGTGCGCCTTCTCGTCGGAGTGGATCTCGCCCGACCACAGGGTGCCCGTGATGACGGTACCCGCACCGGACATAGAAAAGACCCTATCGACGGGCAGTCTAAAGGGAGACCTGTCCTTGCGCGGTTGGATACGCTGGGCGATCGTATCGAGCGTGGTTTTCAGCTCGTCAAGCCCCATTCCGGTTTTGCCGGACACGGGGACGATGGGGGCGTCTTTAAGGCTGGTCTTTGAAAGGACCTTCCTGATCTCTTCTTCGACAAGCGGAAGCCACTCTTCATCGACCATATCGGCCTTGGTAAGCGCCACTACGCCTTCCTGGATACCCAAAAGATCGACGATGGCGAGGTGCTCCTCGGTTTGCGGCATGACCGAATCGTCCGCGGCGACGACCAGCATGACGATGTCGATTCCGGTTGCGCCCGCGAGCATGTTCTTGACGAAGCGCTCGTGGCCGGGGACGTCGATAACGCCGAGCTTCTGCCCGCTGGGTAGCTCAAGGCTGGCAAATCCCAGCTCGATGGAGATGCCCCGCTTTTTCTCTTCTTCCAATCTATCCGTATCGATGCCGGTCAGCGCCTTGATCAAAGTGGTTTTGCCATGATCGATGTGCCCGGCGGTGCCAAGTATTAGCTGCTTCATTATTCCTTAACTACTTCCCTTGTCTTGTTGAAGGCATCCAGTATCAGCTGGCCTTCGCCCTCTTGTATGGTACGCGGGTCTAAGAGAACCGCGTCTTCTTTAATTCTCACGATGACCGGCAGTTCGTTGCACCTTAAAATCGCCTCGATCTCGTTGGCGGTCGCGAAAGCGCAGCGCACTGCAACCGCGGTCGTCGGTAGCTCCGCCAACGGGAGCGACCCGCCGCCGACTTTAGAGACCTCTGGCTCCGTTGTTACCGTAAAGCCTTCTCCCAGGTCGTCTTTAAGAAGCTTCGCGAGCGCCTCGGCCCGCACTTTAAGCTCACCGGCCGGGGCGGTGATCATCCGTACCGTCGGGTTCTTCTGCCGCACAGTCTCCATGTCAAGGTACTCTCTTAATGTAGCCTCAAGTGCGGCTAAGGTCATTTTATCAACCCGGAGCGCCCTTGCAAGCGGGTGTTTTTTCATGCGGTTGATAAACTCGGTCCTTCCGACGATAAGGCCCGCCTGCGGACCTCCCAAGAGTTTGTCGCCGCTAAACGTTATGACATCGACACCGGCCTTCACACTTTCCTGCACCGTCGGCTCGTAGGTGATACCGTACCTGGAGAGATCGATGAGGACGCCGCTGCCCAGGTCTTCCATAACAGGAATACCGAGTTCTTCACCAAGCGCGACCATCTCGTCCAGCCCGACCTCGTGCGTGAAGCCGACGATTCTAAAATTGCTCGTGTGTACCTTCATAAGAAGGGCCGTGCCTTCGGTAATCGCGGTGCGGTAGTCGATGATGTATGTCTTGTTGGTCGTGCCCACCTCGCGCAGGATTGCCCCGCTTTGCCGCATGACATCGGGAATCCTGAAGGAGCCGCCGATCTCAACGAGCTGGCCCCGTGAGACGATAGCCTCTTTGCCGGCTGCAAGCTCGCTGAGCGCCAAGAACACCGCCGAGGCGTTGGTAGTTCC
>NZ_JBTSLF010000186.1:0-4776 GCF_054640775.1 Candidatus Aquicultor sp.
AGGGCTCGCCCAGCGTATAGTCTCCGGCGACGTCCCCGAAGGATTGAAAGAAAAACGCGTGGTTGCACTGGATTTGGGCGCCCTCATCGCCGGCGCCAAATATCGCGGCGAATTCGAGGACCGCTTGAAAGCGGTGTTAAAAGAAGTCACAAGCTCCGAGGGCGAGATCGTCCTCTTTATCGATGAGCTTCATACGCTGGTCGGAGCCGGCGCCGCCGAAGGTGCGGTCGATGCGGCCAACCTGCTTAAACCCGCGCTTTCACGCGGTGAGTTGCGGGCGGTCGGCGCGACCACCATCGACGAGTATCGAAAATATATCGAAAAAGATGCCGCCCTTGAGCGCCGTTTCCAGCCGGTTCTTGTCGGCGAGCCCTCGGTTGAGGATACCGTTGCGATACTACGGGGCCTTAAAGAGCGCTACGAGGTGCACCATGGCGTGCGCATTACCGATTCCGCGCTGGTCGCGGCCGCCGTCATGTCAAACCGCTACATCGCCGACAGGTTCCTGCCGGACAAGGCAATCGACCTGGTCGATGAGGCGGCGTCTCGCCTGCGCATCGAAATCGACAGCATGCCGACCGAAATCGACGAGGTCGAGCGTAAGATCAAGCAGCTTGAAATCGAGCGCCAGGCCTTTAAAAACGACACGAACAAGGCCGCGCTCGAGCGGCTTGCCACTATAGAAAAGGACCTCGCCGAGCTTAAGGAAAAAAGTTTTCACATGAAGGCCCACTGGCAGAACGAGAAGAGCGTTATCCAGCAGATTCGAGACCTCAAAGAGCGAATCGAACAGGCCAAAACCGATGCGACCAACGCCGAGCGTGCGGGGGACCTCTCTCTTGCGGCACGGCTTCGCTACGGAGACATCCTCGCGTTTGAAAAAGAACTCGACGAGGAAAACAGCCGCTTATTGGAATTGCAGAAAGACCAGAAGATGTTAAAAGAAGAGGTAGATGAGGAAGATATCGCCGAAGTCGTCTCAAAATGGACCGGTGTGCCTGTTTCCAACCTAATAGAAGGTGAGATAGAGAAGCTCATCAACACGGAGAAACGTCTGCATATAAGGGTAATCGGCCAGGACGAGGCGGTTTCCGCCGTCTCCAACGCGATTCGCAGGGCGCGGGCCGGCCTGCAAGACCCCGATCGTCCTTTGGGCTCGTTTATCTTCCTCGGCCCGACCGGCGTCGGCAAAACCGAGCTGGCGAGAGCGCTTGCCGAATTTCTCTTCGACGACGAGCGCGCCATGATCCGTATCGACATGAGCGAGTACATGGAGAAGCACACCGTATCCAGGCTGATCGGCGCACCTCCCGGCTACGTCGGCTACGACGAGGGCGGTCAGCTTACCGAGGCGGTTCGCCGCCGTCCCTACGCGGTTCTGCTTCTCGACGAGATAGAAAAAGCCCACAGCGACGTCTTTAACGTGCTGTTGCAAATCCTCGACGACGGCCGCCTCACCGACGGTAAGGGCAGGACGGTCGACTTTAAAAACACTATTATCATCATGACATCGAACCTGGGCTCGCAACACATCCAGGAAGTGGTCGATCCCGATGAGCTTAAGCAAAAGGTCGACGAAGTCATGAAGCTTCACTTCAGGCCCGAGTTCCTTAACAGGGTCGATGACGCCGTCATCTTCAATCGCCTTTCGATGGAGGACATCGAAAAGATCATCGATATCCAGCTCGTCCGCCTGCAAAAGCGGGTTGCCGAACACGGCATAACGCTTGAACTGACCGATGCCGCCAAAGGGCTAATAGCATTAGAAGGCTACGACCCCGCCTTCGGGGCACGCCCGCTCAAGCGCGTTATCCAGCGCAAACTGCAGGATAGCCTCGCGCTAAAAATCCTCGAAGGCGACATCAAAGCGGGGGATAACGTTACGGTCGATGCCGTTGATGGAAGCATAACGTTTGCGGTGAAGGTTACGGCGTAACGCGGGTCTAGGATACTACTCCACATAAGGCTAAAAGAGGGCGGATGATATGTTCGCTCTCTTATCTATTTAGCAGGTTTGTGTACCAACATCTGTGGTATAAGGGGGGTGAGTTGATTGCATCTTGCGATTTTCCTCTTTAAAAAGGAGGATTTGTAATGGCAGCTTCAATGTTGAGCATCGTGAAGTCAGCAGCTCTTTCTGTGCTACGATTTGGCGGTCTCGTTATCTCCCGATCATTGCACCTTCGGCGCGGTCGCGTTGGTGAACTCTATGAGATCGACCAAGGCGGGACATACAAAATCTTTCGAGAAACCGTGGGCAATGATGGAACATCGGATAGTAGTAACGTGCTGGTAGTAGGTTTCCGCATGCGGCTGCTGCGCAGAGACCCCCTTCTTCACTGGATATTTCAGCGCGCGTGCATTATGACAACGCCGTTTTGGAGCGGATTTCGTGGGTTTCGCGTAAAACTTTGGATGGTCGATCCCACGAGTAAAGACTATCTGGGCATCTACGATTGGGCCGGCAGGCAAAACGCCCAATCGTACGTTGATGCATTAGTCCGCGTGCTTCGCCCGCTCTCTACACCGGGTTCAGTCTGGTATGAGCTCTATCCGGATCAAGAACTTGACGCTTATTTACACATCCGCAAGCAAATCATCCTACCGCTAGGTAAAGGTTTAGCCCGGCATGCCGGATAATGTCCCCCTGTAAAACAAGCGCAGGTTTTTTGTCAAAAGATTATTATATCTTATAAAGCGGTTATCCTTATCAAGGGGCTTCTGTACTGAATGTCAGAGACAAATGTGCTCCAAGTGCTGGTCGGGCTTATCACTTTTTGGCGGCGGCTCTGCTTACCTCGATGAAACCGTCGGGAGAGTCATGACTGGATATTGTGCATGATAATCCTTATCACATATTATTAAGTCGTAGTAACTCTAGCGTAATTTTGGCAATCGATGTTACAGTTAGCGGGATAAGGAAGGATTTTGGTATGCGAAAGAGACTAAAGGAAAGCTTTTGGTTCTCGACCTGGACACAGCCAAGAGCCACGATACGAAACGTTCATGAGCTAAAGCCGCTCTACTGGGTGCCGATTATCGCACTGGCCAGCATTAATGCAAGCTTAAATGATTTTAAGATTCAAAGTGGCGATCTTACGCCCATGTGGTCGAGCATTGGGACTTCTCTTGTAATCGGAATACCGCTTACGCTGGTCATGTTTTACATCCAGGTAGCGTTGCTTGAGTTCACGGGTCGTTCATTAGGGGGTAAAGCTACCTATGAGCGCATCCAAACCGCCGTCGCATTATCGCGTATCCCTATAGTGTGGGTGCTTTCTGTTTGGGTCGCAAAGCTCGCTCTCTTCGGTGAAAAGGCATTTCGTCAAGGGTCTATGCCGCAGGGGTCGTTTTTCAATAATGCTATAGTCTTCTTTAATCCGCTCAATAGCACCCCCAGCGAAGTATCCTGGTTTGGCGTTTTAGGTGTTATTTCAGCGATAATCAGCGTGTGGGCATTCATCATATTATTAAACTGCCTCTCGGAAGTACAAGAGTTTTCTACCGGCACTGCGCTTATAAATGTGGTCGTGGCGTTTATCTTGCCCCCGATCCTTATTATCTTGCTCCTCCTACCGTTCTTGGCAGTCGCCAGGTCTGGATAGGTACCGTTTATACTCTCCATCTGGTATTATGGGTTGGGTCGCCAGGAGCGCGGATAAAGGCGCTCATCGTAGTCGATATGTTTACTATTAGTTGCCTAGTATGCTATTGTAAACTGATATAAGCACAGAAGTTCTTCGTATGCGCACTTTGATTACAAGTAAGAAGTTTAATGGCAACGATTAAGAAAAAACTTCAGCAACCAATAAAATCTCGAACTGCGATTTCAGTCCCATGGTCCATTGATTGGAGTGTTCCCGTAGCCTATCTGTTTGGGTTGATCGCGTATATGTGCTTTGCGCGAACCATCGTGTATTTTCCCCAAGTTACCAGCTTCGCATTAATAGGTATTCTCGTTGGGTGGATTCTTAAAGGGAAAGAGGTTAAGGCACTTCTTACTGGAATCGTTCTTAGTGTAACGATAATTTTGTTCTTTGACCTGCCTTCATATCCTTATCTTATTGAGCGGGGCGGTGTACAGTTCAGCCTCTCGAACATACCAGGCGATCCGGGACTTCTTTTGTTCACAACGCTTACCTTTCTGATAACTAACATGGTAAGCTGGATTGCGGCAAAATGGGTCTCGATTGTAAAGAAAGACTATCTCTTAGCATTAGCGATACTGGCCGTAATCATCATAAACCTTTTCGGGGTGGTCCAAACTGCAAGCAACCCTCCCTGTTCACATATCACGGAGAAGATATCGAACGTATCATTATCTGAGCAAACGCAGTTTGATGGCGCTCTCTACCTTAAGGTTTTCTTCCTCATGAAACAAGGCTTATCATACTACGATGCCCTACCGGTGGCATGCGAACAGGACGTGAGGATGGGTCATGCTCCGGCTAGCGTGTTAAGCTGGAGGCTTCCGACCACGTTTGAAATTTGGCAGATGCTCCCCGCTAACGGCGTATATATCCAATTTTTATTTGTTGTCATGTCGGCTTTATCGCTTATTGCAGCGTTTTTTTTCGCAAGCAGATATTTAAAACCGGTAGCCGCATTATCGGCACCAATAATTATAATGCCCTATCTCGTGAAAGGGGCGGCAACCTTGTGGTTTCCATTTTTGGAATTTTGGGGTTTGTTCTTAGCTATCATCGCAATGTCGCTTTACGTTAATCGCTCGCGGATAAAACATGGAGAACTTATCGCTGCCAGCATCTCAGTACT
>NZ_JBTSLF010000187.1:0-4656 GCF_054640775.1 Candidatus Aquicultor sp.
ACGTTTCAAGTGCGGGCGCCCAGGCAAACAACTCAAGCTTCAACGCGGCAATCAGCGCAGACGGTCGCTATATCGCATTCTCATCAGCGGCGGGCAACCTTGTCGCTGGTGACATCAACGGAGCATCGGACATCTTCGTCCGGGACTGCGTTATGGGAACGACCGAGTGCATAGGGAAAAATCCAAATGGATGGAGCGATAATCCATCAATTAGTTTGGATGGACGCTTTGTCGCCTTCACATCGGCAGCGAACAATCTGGTGGCGGGTGATACGAACAGCAAAACCGATGTGTTTGTGTGCGATCGCTCTACAGGTTCGATAGAGCGTGCGAATGTCATGAAAACAGGAACGCAGGCAAATAACTCGAGCTTTGGTACGGCGATCAGCGGAGACGGAAACTACGTGGCGTTTTCTTCGCCGGCGAACAACCTGGTGGCCGGCGATACCAATGGAGCCACCGATATCTTTGTTCGTGACCGCTCGACGGGTGAGATCGAGCGTGTGGATGTCTCGTGCGAGGGCGACCAGGGTAATGGCTGGTGTGGCAGCATATGTGTCAGCTCCAACGGCCGCTTTGTGGGGTTCTCATCGTTTGCAATCAATCTGGTAGCTTCAGATACCAATAACGCGTGGGATGTGTTTATCCATGACCGTTGCAACGATGTGACGGCGCCGGTGACCGTGGCGGCCCTTGATGGGACTGCAGGGGAAAACGGGTGGTTTACCTCGGATGTTACGGTTCGATTTGCTGCGACCGATAACGAGGGCGGCTCTGGTGTAGCGCGGACAGAGTATAGCTTTGATGGCGTAAGCTGGAATATAAGTAACGGGCCGGTCGTGCTCTCATCTGAGGGGCAGTCGGTGGTCTTTTACAGGTCTATCGACAGCACTGGGAATTGTGAAGTCGCACAGCAGCTTGCGGTAAATATCGATAAGACACCGCCGGTTATTTCGATGTTGTCTCCTCTGGAGGGGGCTCAATATCTTCTTGGTCAGACGATTCCGGTTGATTGGACAGCTACGGATACCGTTTCAGGGATTGCTACAGATACCGTTCTGGGTATTGCCACCGACACCGGTATAGTTGCCATGGGTATGCTTAGCAGCCGATCAGCTGCTGGACCGCAGAGTTTTACCGTAAGAGCGGTGGATTATGCGGGCAACGTGACGGAGCAAACGGTAACGTATTACATTGCCTATGATTTTAGTGGCATTCTCAGGCCGATCGATGACGGAGGACATAGCGCCTTCAATCTTGGGCGTGACCTGCCGGTGAAGTTTGAGCTGAAGGATGGCGACGGTAATCCGGTAACTGATGCAATAGCCAGGCTTTATCTCTCTATGATCGACGAAAACGGGCCGGGTGAGGAGATAGCGGCAGTGTCAACCTCCGGGGCGACAAAGGATAACCTCTTCAGATACGATGCGGATTGCGGAGGGTATATCTTTAATCTCAAGACCAAAGGGTTGTCTGAGGGAAATTGGCGCCTCAGGATAGAGATTTCTGATGGCACCTCGAAGTATGTCGACATTGCGCTAAGGTAATCCGGTTAGCACCGGTTTTTATAAGGGCGCCCACACGTTATCTGTGGGCGCTTTTTTACTTAGCGATTGCTTATACGAATCGGGATTGTTCGGGTAGGCCTAACCTTGTATTTTATACCAGAGCAGGCCGACTATCTCATGCATGCTTTCGGTGCTTTTTACTAATGCGTAGGATGAGGGAATAAGCGATCTCAAGCCAAACCTGAACGGATTGTACGAGAAATCGGAGGGGAGAGGTATCACTTGCTTGAAGTGCTTCTTGAAGATATACTGTGCCCTGCACATGTGTAGACCGGACGTGACCAGGCCGATTGCCGGCTCGGGTTTGTTCGGTAGCAGTTTCTTAACCCCTATGGCTTCTTGCTCGGTATTTTTGGAATGCGTCTCGAGGATGATTTCCTCAGGCGACACACCCAATGCTCTAGCCCAGTAGCGCATTGCATCGGCCTCGCTTTCACCGGGGTCTCCCCCTCCGCCCGAGAGGACCAGGCAGGTTGCCTTTGACTGTTTGAAATATCCTATTCCCGCCGTCATCCTGCTCCAGGCAACGGGTTGCGGATGTGTACGGAATCCATCGGCCGATGAGACTCCGCCTGCGAGGATAACAATCACATCGGCATTTTGGATATCCTTTGGGCTGAAGTTTGCGGATTGTTTTTCTAAAGGGTACACCAACAAATTGGCAATAGGTTCAGTGCTCAGGAGGTAGAGGATGACTGTCGCCGCCAACACGACGTACCATCCCCATTTATATTCTTTATGCATGGCATGGCGCCTTAGCAAAATAAGCCCTGTAATTAAAAGGGCAAGCATCCAGATAATTGGGGTAAAAAACGTATCGAACATCATGTGAGATCACCAGATTACCAGCTCGGAACCGTCTGCTGGATGTTATTATAAACTATAGCACAGTATAACCCGGATAACGCGGCGGATGAGGTGAGATTCCCAGGTGAGATTCCCAATATTCAACGAACCCAGCGATCGATTTCTGCATGATTCAGTTTTACGTAGGTTAGCTCTTGCTGTAGTTGTTTTACTTGGTGTTTTGCTAAGCGCTCTCTATGTATCGGGCTGTACGTCGGGAGATTCCGGATCAAAGCAGAGCGAAGAGATTGCGTCCAAAGCGGTTGCAACGACCACCTCGCTGCCCCCAACGACTACCACCATAATGCAGCCTACTACGACTACTCTGCCGGTGCCGCCGTCATATGATGCGCGGCAGGCGCTTAAATATACGGAAGCAATAACCGCCTTCGGCCCGCGTCCCGAGGGCTCTGCCAAGGAGCGTGCTGCGGCCGACTATGCCGAAGGTGTGCTTGAGAGCATGGGGTATACCGTTAAAAGGCAGGAGTTTTTGTTGCCTACCAAACGTACTTGTCAGAACCTGATTGTCGATATCCCGGGGTCGGTGCATCCCGAGCAAGTGTTTGTCGTCGGGGGGCACATCGATTCGGTCTCGAAGACGGTCGGCGCAAATGATAACGCTCTGGGTGCGGCCACAGTTCTGGAGCTTGCCAGCGTATTTAAGCAACAAGCGCCGCCGTGTACATTGCGCTTGATCGTGTTTGGCGCGGAGGAATACGGCAATAGAGCGTTGGACCAGCATCACCTCGGCTCGCGCTATTATGTTTCGCACCTCAGCGCGGAAGAAAAGAAAAGCATAATCGGTATGGTCTCGGTCGACATGGTCGGGTACGGCAACACCTTTATGGCGCGCTCGCTGGGGCGGGCCCCGAAATCGCTGTGCTATACCTTTATGCAAAAGGCAAAAGACATGGGCGTGAAGATGATCTACGACAAAGCGCCCGAATGGAGCGACCACGAGTCGTTTGAGAAGGCCGGAATACCGAGCGTATGGCTCTATTGCGCCAAGGACACCACCTACCACTCGCCGCGTGACGTGGTCAGTCATCTCAATCTTAAGGACATCGAGTTTTCCGGGAAGTTGCTTGTGAACGTTATAGAAGACGCTGGGAAAGAAGATAGTGCCCGTTACTAAGCAGGGACCCTCTTGTTTTATCAAGGTGCGCTGTCCGGTATATAGGTATAAGACCCGAAAAGGAGAAAAATCATGGATAACAAAGTCTTACATAAAATAAGCTACGGACTCTATATCGTGAGTTCCAAGAAAGGGGATAAGTTCAACGGGCAGATCGCGAATGCGGTGTTTCAGATAACGTCCGAGCCCGCCACGATCGCCGTTAGTATAAACAAGCAGAACCTTACCCACGAGTTCATCAGCGACAGCGGTGTATTTACTGTCTCGATCCTGGCCAAAGAGGTCCCGATGACGACTATCGGGAATTTCGGCTTTAAGTCGGGGAGGGAGTTGGATAAGTTCAAGGATATGAACTATAAACTCGGTACAAACGGGGCGCCGATTCTTATGGATGACACTGTGGGGTATTTGGAGGCTAAGGTGGTCGGCAGCCTTGATTGCGGGAGCCATACTATCTTCCTCGGCCGGATAACCGATGCCGAGGCGCTGAGCAGTGCCGAGCCCATGACCTATGCCTACTATCATGAGGTAAAACGGGGAACGGCCCCGAAGACGGCACCGACCTATATCAAGGAAGAACCGGTAGAGGAACTGAAGACATTGGAGAAGCGCATGGATAAATATGTGTGTACGGTGTGCGGTTATGTATATGATCCCGAGATGGGGGACCCCGATTCGGGGATAGCTCCGGGAACCGCGTTTGAGGATATCCCCGATGACTGGGTATGTCCTGTCTGCGGCGCGGGTAAAGCCGATTTTGAGAAAGCTTAGATGAACGCAAACCTTAAGAAGTGGTTAACTGCAGGATTTGTCGTGCTCGTAGTGGTGGGCACGATTGCGGTTGCCCTTTTGCTCTATAACGGCCTTTTTCGCCCCGTCTCACTGATTGGGAGGGAGATACGATTTTTCGGCGGCGCGAGCGATGTCACCGGTCCTCCGTTAGTTGTTCCGAGAACCCTTAGCCATCACGACCAGGACGGTGACGGTATCGATGACCTCGATGATATTGTGCATGGCGCCAGGGCTGAGGCCGAGCGCCACCCCATCTACAGGAACGCTTACTACAAAGGCGGATATCCACCGGCGACCGAAGGAGTGTGCACCGAT
>NZ_JBTSLF010000188.1:0-4558 GCF_054640775.1 Candidatus Aquicultor sp.
GCTTAAGGGATCTATGGTCGTTGCGGTTATTTTCTCAGCCGTGTCCGCTTACTATGCTCTGGCCATGTATATTGCTGATTACAATTACGCGACGGCGATTCAGCTAGGCAACGAAGGGCAAGTCGAGGCGGCAATCAATAACTATGAGCGTTCGATCGGGCTGTATCAAAACGGAAGGTACTACGACGGCTATGGAATGTTTCTGGATAGGGTTGGCGTGATGCAGCAGAACCGCGAGATGATCAACAAAGCGATAGCCGTCTATCAAGCCGCTCAAATATACGAGCCGTTGGAAGGGGATCATTATGTGTTTTTGGCCAGCGGTCATGCTAAACTTGCAACGGGCCCGAAAGACCCGATGCTTGATACGGCGGTAGCCGAGCTGCAGCAGGGTATCAGCGTGCGCCCGCAAGCATATTCGGCACGCATCCTTCTTGCCAACGTCTATATGTTCCAAGGGAAACACCAGCAAGCAATAGACACGCTCAAGTTTGTACTTGAGATCCGTCCACAGGAAAAAACGGCATTCCAGATAATGGCGAAATGCTACCAGCAAATGGGGAACAAAAAAGAGGCGTTGAAGTACTATACGAAGTACCTCGCCCTGCAGCCGGACGATCAGGATGCCAAAGCTGCAGTTCAACTGCTTGAGAAAAAGTAGAACGTAGAGCATCACCAGCATAGATCACTCGGGCCATCATCGCGTCTTCAGTGGACAGACGCATGTGATTTGGGTTACAATCAAGCAAAAGTTCTCATAATCACAAAGTACATAACAATATTACTCTTTTAGATTAAGATGATGGGCAGGGTAGCAAGTGAAGAAAGCTAAAATTCCACAAACAACCATAACACGATTGCCCGTTTACCTTCGTGCCTTGGTAATGCTGGCTAGTAAAGGTGAGCAAATCGTCTCCTCCGAAGGTCTCGCCCAGCATGCGGGAACCAACGCCGCGCAGTTGAGAAAAGATCTCTCTTACCTTGGCGAGTTTGGTACTCGTGGTGTGGGCTACGATGTCGATCAACTCATAAACGAGATATCCAAGTGGCTTGGCCTCTTAAGGGATAGGACCGTTGTTATTGTCGGGCTCGGTCGTTTAGGAGGGGCTCTCGTAGGCTATCAGGGCTTCTCGCAAAAGGGTTTCAAAGTGGTGGGCGCGTTTGACCGCGACCCCGCAATAGTAGGCACGATTGTCGATGGTCTCAAGGTGAGCCACATAAACGACCTTGAAAGCATCGTTAAGGGTATTCAGGGTGGGGTGGACATAGGAATCATCGCAACGCAGGCCCCCTCGGCCCAGGGCGTCGCAAACCGGATGGTTGACGCCGGGGTTAAAGCGATCATTAACTTCGCGCCAATAACTATCGATGTTCCTGCCGGCGTGGTTTTACGTCAGGTTGACCTCTCCGTCGAACTCCAGATTTTATCCTACTACTTGCAAAAAGGGTAAACAAAGGCAAAGTAAAATATGACAAGACTAAATGATACGATGTCACTTCAAAGCGAGATCGAACAGGACGTAACAGCCGCCAGGGAACTGCTTAAAGAACATGCTTTTTCAGGTCATCAGCTCTTAAACGACCAGGCTAGAGATATTGAAGACCTTCCTCTTGCTACGCTTCTTTTTGTAACCGCAAGCCTCGGGACGTATCGCCCTGAAGAGCTTAGACCGGTGGCCGTTGGGTTAGAGTTACTTCGTTTCGCCGCCGAAAAACACTACCTCGAGATGACGGATCTCGATACCGCGGGCAACCTGCGGAACTTGTTTCTCGTTACGGCGGATTTTTACTACGCGCAGGCGATAACGATTGCCGCTACGGTGCAAAAAGGCTTTGTGGTCGAGCATATGGTGCATGCGATTGCCGAAATCGCCGGGGCGGAGGCGGCCAGGCAAAAGCACGATAAACCCGTTACGGTTTCGGATGAGAACGCCAGCCTTTTCCATACTGCGGTAAAACTCGGGATGTTACTCGGGGGCTGCTCTTCGGAATTTAGCGACGCCCTTACTAACTTTGCCTCGTGCTTCGGCCGGATATGCCAGGCGCAGAATGAGTCGGATGCAGATATCGCCGCTCTTAAGAACCGCGCTCTTATAGATAGTAACGTGTTACCACTTGCGCAACGAAGCTTTCTTGAAAACCTTTTTTTATAAGCCCTTCGTAACTGAGCCCGCATTTTCTTTCAGTAGACAAAAAAACGGCATTTAAATTATACTATGTAAGATTATGAATAAATCCTACCCGATTCCGCAGCATATCCTCCAAGACCTGGTTGAGGTGGAGAAGGAACTCGTCAAGGCGGCCACACGAAGCGAGGGAGTGTTGGCCGAAGCGTCTCTCGCCACGCTAAAAGCCGGAGGAAAGCGTCTCCGGCCCGTTTTGGTGCTGCTTGCCGGCATGGTCGGAGAGTATGATGCGGAAAAGTTAATGCCGGCCGCTGTAGCCTCAGAGCTTATCCACATGGCCTCGCTCATTCACGACGACATCCTGGACGACGCATCGACCAGGCGCGGGGTTCCTACGGTCAACGCGGTGTGGGGCGAGCAGGTTGCGATTGCGGCGGGCGATTATTTGTTTGCGACGGCGTTCGAGCTGCTCTCACGGGCACCGATACGCGCGGTCGAGATCATGGTCAATGCGGCCGTCGATTTGAGCCTGGGCGAACTCGATCAGATGGTAACCGCACATGTAGCCGATCAGTCAATGGTCGACTACGTGCAGAAGGCGAAGCGCAAAACAGCCGCGTTGTTTGCGGCATGCTGCCAGGTGGGTTCATACTTGTCGGGCGCGTCTGAAGCCGAGGTCGCCGCACTTACAAAGTACGGCGAAGACTTAGGCGTTGCGTTTCAAATCTATGATGATGTCCTGGATATAGTCGGCGGTAAGCAAACCGGCAAAGCAACCGGAGTAGACGTGCGCGACGGTACGGTAACGGTGCCGATGCTTTACGCGCTCGAAACCTTGGGCCCGCAAAGCGAACTTGCTGCGATTATCGCAAACGCGGCGCCAAACGATCGCGAGGTCGAAGCAGCGCTTGCCATGATCGATCAAAGCGGGGCGGTAGCCCGCGCTAAAGATACCGCGAGGTCCTACGTAGATGAGGCGCTCGATTCGCTCAAGGCGCTCTCAAGGCCCGAGGCGGTCGCCGTTTTTACGGGCATCGGAGAATTTGTTATTGATAGATATAACTAGAGGTGAGATATGCTTTTAACTGCAAAATGGGTATTGCCGATAAGCCAGGTGCCGATTGAGGATGGGGCTATTGTTGTAGATGGCTCCAAGATAAAAGACATCGGTAAGTTCAAGACTATGGCGGATAAATATCCCGGTGAAGAGGTCGTCGATTATGGCAAAGCGGTGATTCTACCCGGTTTTATCGACCTGCATACCCACCTCGAATATAGCGTCTTCAGAGGGGCATGCGATGATCTTGGTTACGCCGACTGGAAGATGCAGCTTACGATAAAAAGCAGAACGCTCAAGAAAGCGGATTGGATGCACTCGGCATATCTCGGTGCGCTTGAAGCCCTGCAATCAGGCATAACAACCATTGCGGATATTACGAAACACGGGGCTAGTTTAAGGGCCGCCAAAGACGCCGGCTTGCGTGGAATCGTTTATTACGAGGTCACCGGGATGGACCACACCCAAGTACCGCAGATCATGTCCAAGATGGAAGATGATATAGCCAAGTGGTCAGATATCGTATCGGGTACAAATCTGGCTATAGGGTTTGCCCCGCATTCCCCGTATACGGTCTCGCCGCCCCTGTATCAAAAATCGATCCAATGGGCTAAAGAGCAAGGCCTACATATCTGCACCCACCTTGCCGGCTCGAAAGCCGAGTATGATTTTGTAAAGTACGGCTCGGGAA
Source organism: Candidatus Aquicultor sp. (assembly GCF_054640775.1). NCBI lineage: Bacteria > Bacillati > Actinomycetota > Candidatus Aquicultoria > Candidatus Aquicultorales > Candidatus Aquicultoraceae > Candidatus Aquicultor > Candidatus Aquicultor sp. The sequence goes on from NZ_JBTSLF010000188.1 coordinate 3,875, forward strand.
GGCTCTCCGATGAGTATTGGGATATTGTCGGCTGGGGGGATATCCTCTGGCAGCCCACGGGCGTAAGCCCCGTGAAGTACCTTGAGGAGTGGGGAGTATTTGAAGGAAGTAATATCCTGGCAGTGCATTGCGTCCAGGTCGATGAAGCCGATATCGACACGCTTGTAAGATACGGTGTCTCAATCGCCCACTGCCCGCGCTGTAACGCCAAGCTCGGGATGGGAATCGCACCGCTTCCAAGCTTCTTGCACCGCGGCCTAAACGTCGGCATCGGTACGGATAGCCCGGCAAGCAACAATACGATGGATGTATTCGATGAGATGAGAATCGGTCTCCTCGTTCAACGAGGGACGACGAGATCATCCGAGTTCACCGCCGAAGATTTCGTCTATATGGCGACGTTGGGCGGTGCAAAAGCGGTAAATATGGACGATACGATAGGCTCGCTCGATCCGGGAAAGGAAGCCGACATTGTCGTTGTCGATATGTCGCACAGCCACCAGATTCCGACGCGCGACCCTTACTCGGCGCTCGTGTACACCGCCAACCAGGAGAACGTTGTTTTGACGATGGTGGGCGGAAAGGTCTTGTACCGGGATGGAAAGTACAAAACGCTGGAAGAGGCCGAGATCCTTAAGAAAACCGAGCCGATCATCAAAAACCTTAAATTAACTAACGGCGAAT
>NZ_JBTSLF010000189.1:0-4529 GCF_054640775.1 Candidatus Aquicultor sp.
CGACAAACACTTTGTAATCCAATGTAACAGTTGAACCACTTTTAATTGGCATATCTTACCTCTCCTTTTAAACCGGCGACTATAAAGGATGGGGTTCAATCTGAACCCCGCGTATCAAAAACTCTTTATACCGATTTGCAGATTTTTTTAACCATAACCGTAATCAAGCCCCGTGTAAAGGGAACGCTCAATCGCCGTCGGGTGAGGTCAAGATTGCCATCGCCTCATCGAGGCTTTTTACTAAAGCGCAACTTTCCTTTTCGCGCAAGATGTTGTAGATATCCTCGACTTGCTCTTCGGGATTAATGAGGAGCAGTTTGCCACCTACCTCGGACATGTGCCTGCAGCAATCATCGAGGGCGTGGAATCCTGCCACATCCAAGAATACTAATTTGCTTATATCAACGACTATTCCTTTGTATCCCTCAGAAGTCAGGGAGTCCATAGCGGCATGAGCGAATGATGCGGTAAATGCATCACACTCGCCGTCAAGCGCTACAAGCGGGATACCATCTGTACTCTTGATACTTATTCTTAGTTGGAATTGCTCTTCAGAGTCGTTCATGTTCGCCCCCTTCTAAGCTTAAATGTATCTTAATCGGCGTTATAGTGCAAATAAGGATAACTGCCGCTTATGCCTTTTGGTTTGGCTAATCTGCTGATACAATATTACAAGTTATCGCGTTAGGGGATATGCGTGGGATATAACGATTACCTGCAGGCACGAGAGTTCATACAGGGATTTCAGTCATACTTTTTAATCGCCTTTATTTTTACTTCTTCGCTTCTTGCCATCTTTAGCGTTTTGAAAAGCAAAGACACCGGACGCGTCCTGGCGGCGAACATCGTAATCCTTTTAGCGGGGTTCTTACTACTCATCTGGTTCCATATCAGGACATATGAAAGTATCGAGCTTATTAATCCCATTAACAAGGCGGCGATGGGAAGAGTGATGGCGCCGCTGTGGATCGAAAACGAGAAGCTTTACTTCTGGGCGATCTTCCTGGGATTATTCACGTATTTCGTCTACAGGCGCAACCGGGATACGCAGTTCGCCACATGGTTAAACATCGTATTTAGCGGCTTTATCATCCTCACCATGGTCACATCCAACCCGTTTGTAGCCCCACTTCCCGGGCTTCACCAGGAGATCGCTAATTATCAGATGGCTCTAAACGGGGGAGATGCCTACGCTCAGATGCAGTACTTCCAGAGCTTCTACGGTCGCGTCACCTATTTCTACAATTCGACATATATGTGGGTGCATCCACCACTCTTATTCATATCTTACGCAGCGCTTATCGTATCGTTTCTTGCGTCCGTATTCATGCTGGTCAAAAGAGAGGACTTGTATGATAAGATCGCCTATACCTATGCAAAGCTAGGGTATCTTCTCTTAACGTTCGGGATGCTGGTGAGCTATCCCTGGGCGCTTACGGCATGGGCAAACGAGCCGTGGTGGTGGTCGCCCAAGATCAACATGTCGCTGATGATGTGGATGTTTTACACCGCATACCTGCACTCAAGGCTTCACCTGCACAGGCGTGGCATGTGGAATACCGCTGCAGCCCTCGGCATCCTCTGTTTTGTAGTGCTTGTTCTGACATATGTCACGACTTACGTTGTACCCGGGGTGCATTCGTATGGGTAAGGTGCGGGTCGGGCTTAGAGAAGCGTTTTGTTGGTTGGCGCGGGTTTGGAGGGTTAGTTGTTTGAGGTGAGAAAACCCGGTATATATGATTTCGTGCTGGCAATGGCTACAATTCTTATATTGGTCGGGCTTTCCGCTGTCTCGATTTACGGGACGATCGAGAGCTGGGTCAACTCGATACAAGATCCAAACTGGACGTCAACTTTACTCTATGGTGAGTACCTGGGCAGGATGAATGCGTATGCATATCCCTTTGTCATCGCGCTGGTGCTTGTGCTGTGTATGTGTATCCCCAAGCGGTTCATCCCCCGGAGTTATCTGCTACAGCTAAGCTTGGTACTCCTGGCGATCTGCGTGGGAGTAAGCTTGGCATGGGGGTTGGTGGCCGGGCTTGGGTTGTTGCTTATCGCATCTTTGGTAATCCAGATGATGGTGGTCATGATGCTCTTGGCGAGATCGGGAAGCCTGGTGTTCGAGCGGGAGGGGCCTATAGTGCAATTGGGGTCGGCGCTTCTTCACCTTGGCTTTGTTGTTTTCGCACTGGATATCCTCCTTATCAAGGATATGCAAAACCACGTCAATGTGTTCTGGTTTGCCACTGTTTTGATTACCGGTGGCACGGTTCTCTCGTTCTATTCGCGGGAGCTTGCGCTGGCATTTCGGGGAAGGCGTGGGCGGCAGGCAGAAGCTGATGACGACTTCGAAAATGGGCCGGGGATAGATGCGGTAGAATATTAGTTTACATAATCTTGTAATCATAAGGCATTCCTGAGAAAATCAATTTAGTGATTGTTTGGTATTGAGGAGATGGTACGATGGCTAAACGTAAAGAAAAAGGCAAATCAGTAGGAAAAGTTCACCAGAGCAAAGGAAGCCCACGGGCAGCACAGCAGGAATCGACGAAAAGTATGGCTCCGTGGTTCATCGTGGGAGCGGCCGTCCTGGGTTTGGTTATTTATGTAGCTCTTTCAATGTCTTCGGGATCGAACTTAACTAGCAGTCAGGTAAGCCAAAATACGCAGACATCGCTTGCGGCGCCGATGAACGGGGTGGAGGAATTTTCGGCCGGACAGATCGATGCGTCCAAAGCAGAACTAACCACCTTTAAGATGGACGAGCTTGCGGGCACCGATTGCGTGCAAACGATTATGAAAGAGATTGTTAAGCTAGGGGCCGTTGGCAATATTAAGGCGGATTACTCTAATAAGCTTTTGGAAATGCAGTACGATCCTACCAAGGTGACGGTTGCTAAGTTGATCGATGCTATGATTAAGGGCCAGCACCCGGGCCGGGTCACGACCGAGAAGATAGTCAAGAAGAAGCCCCCGATTTATGTTGGCGGAAGCATTGTCGAGGAAACCGGTGCAGCCGGAGATGCAAACAGCAGTAGCACCGGCACCGGAGGTATTAAATAACCATGAAGAAAAGCCCCGCCGGATAGCGGGGCTTTGTTGTCTAGTTCGTTGTGGTTTAGTCGCCGGATACTTTCAATATTTCGATTTCAAATCGCAGTTGCCGCCCGGCTAGCTCGTGGTTGAAGTCTATGACCACGAGCTCGTCGTTCTCTTCGATTACGATGCCTACCACCATCTCGCCATCAGGCGATTTCGCGGGGACCTGTGCGTGCAGGTGAACGTTGGCTTCTTTCGGGATGTTCTCCTTGGGGACACGAACGATCTTATCTTCCTGGGGCATCCCGTATGCTTCATCCGGCTCAACGGTGATATCTGCCGTATCGCCTTCTTTGAGGCCCAGCATTGCTTGTTCAAGGCCGGGTATGAGGTGGCCTTCACCCTGTACGTATATCATCGGCTTATCGGGTAGGGTCTCATCCATGAGTTCCTCGCCGGAGAAAAGCCTATATGAAAACGTTACTTCTGATCCATCTTTGATTACCATACAAAATCCTTTCTTGCCCGTATGGGCAGTGCAAAATTAACCGGCCTTAGCCAAAAATCCAGCCGCCGTATTCTTCGAAGTAGTAAGCGGGGTCTTCTAGGTACCGTTTTGAGTAGGCGAGAAGATCGTAGTGCTCTTTCTCTTCGTAGAGCATGAACCTGAAGAACGTCTCCACTTTCTCGTCCTGCGGCACAGCCAGGGCACGTTCGTAAAGGTCGTAGCTTTTTGTTTCAAGCAACATGGCCACATCGTAGATATCCAGGTCGTTGCTGTTGGGATCGACGTTTTTCTCGGCCTCTTTCATCCGTGCCTGAGCCATTATGCGGATTCTATCCGTAAGTTCGAGGCCGCATTCGGCATCAAAATCGAACTCGCCTTTACCAAGAAGGGAGTCGTTGAATTCTGCGATTTTTCGAACGTGCTCGATTTCCTCATCGGCCAGAAATTCCAGGACCTTTTTCGCGAAGGGGTCGGTTACTTTATCGAGGAGTTGGCGATAAAAGATCTCACCATTTTTCTCAAATTCAAATGCGACGTGTAGCGCCTCGCAGTACGCTTGCTCCATTAGAATCATTCCTTTCTCAAGCTTACATAGAATTTAGCTGTTATTTTTAACCAATGCAAGCAGGATTCTTTTAAAACGGCTTACGCCAGCTGTTTGTTTGGATTATTTCCAAGGCGGATTTTTGGACAGAGGACAAAAAAGGATTGGATGTGTGCCGCCCACATTAGGACGGACTATGCTCTATGGTGGGGGCGGGCGATGGCAGAAGGCAGCAAGAGTGTGCTAAGAACGGCGGTTTTTTTGGGCGGTGGGTGCTAAGCAGCCCGGCCTACAGGAGGGTGCCCTTGTCTCGCCTCAAAGTTCGCGACCTGCCTACGCTTGTCCCTTATGTGGGGTAAAATCCTATCCGGCCCCGAAAGGGCCACGGATTTTTCAACCACCACATAAGCGACAATCTCCGGCCCACGTCGCTCA
>NZ_JBTSLF010000190.1:0-4526 GCF_054640775.1 Candidatus Aquicultor sp.
TCTTTGGGCAAGAGCTATGGATGGAACAACAGGTATGACCTTTGTCCCTATCTCCTTAAATTTGTTGATAAACGCTCCTGGGTTTCCTGCGCCCGTAGTTATAACAGGTACGCGTTCCTCCAGGGATACCTGGATTAGCTCATCGATATGGGGAGTCAGTAGCATCAGATTTACACCAAAGGGCTTGTCGGTGAGCACTTTGGTTTTGCGTATTTGCTCGCGCAGCATGTAAGTGGGCATTTGACCTGCGCCGATAATACCTAAACCACCACCGTTAGAAACGGCGGCGACAAGCTCGGCGGTCGATACCCAGGCCATACCCCCCTGTATAATCGGATAGTCAATCCCAAGTAAATCGCAAAGTCTCGTTCGAATCACTACCTTCCCCCTCCCTCAGACCATCTGATAACATTGGCACCCCACGTAAGCCCGGCCCCAAAGCCGACAAAGAGCAATATATCGCCCCGCTTGAGGCCGCCCGATGCGTACAGGTCGTAGAGCGCCAACGGAATAGAGGCCGTGGACGTATTCCCATACTTTTCTAAGTTTACAATGATTTTTCCTTTGTCGATACCAAGCCGATCCGCTGCGGCGTTAATGATACGGATATTCGCCTGGTGTGGTATAAGATAATCGACGTCGCTTACGGTAAGGCCCGCTTTCTCAAGTGCTTTTGTGCTTACATCAGGCAAAATCCTTACCGCAAATTTATAAACTTCGCCCCCGGCCATCTGGACGTAGTGAAGCTTGTTTTCAACAGAGTATTCGTTTCCCGGCAGCGCCGATCCTCCTGCGGGGATTTTGAGCAGGTCGGCGCCGCTTCCATCCGCAGCAAGATAGCTACTGAGTAGCCCGTACCCGTCATCGACCTGGCGAAGCACAACTGCACCTGCCCCATCGCCAAAGAGCACGCAAGTGCCCCGGTCCTGCCAGTTAATGTATTTTGTAAAGGTATCGGCGCCGATCAAAAGAACCGTCTTATACATTCCGGTTTCGATGAACTGCGCCGCGACCGTAAATCCATACGGGAAACCGGTGCAAGCGGCTTGAATATCGAACGCCGCACATCCAGCGGTTCCTAGTTTATTTTGCACAAGACAGGCCGTCGATGGGAAGATCATGTCCGGCGTAGACGTTGCGACCAGTATGAGATCTACCTCATCCGCCGTAATTCCCGCATCGTTGAGCGCCGCCTTGGCCGCTTCGGCAGCAAGGTCGGACGTCGTGATGCCTTCTGCGGCTACCCTACGCTCTGCGATACCCGTTCGTGTGCGTATCCAGGCGTCGCTTGTATCGACCATCTTTTCCAGGTCGAAGTTGGTCAGTACTTTTTCAGGAACGTGAACACCAATTCCAACGATTCCAACTGAAATCTTAGCCATTAACCCTTGCTTTTCCTTTCAGGTCGTCCTGAATTTTAGCGACGACGTCGCCTTCAACCGCGTTTACTGCAAGAAGCACCGCATTGTGTATCGCTTTTGCCGACGAGCTGCCGTGACAAATAATGCTGACCCCGTTGACGCCGAGCAATAGAGCACCGCCATATTCCTCGTGGTCAAGCCGTTTTCTTAGTTTGATAAGGCTCGGTTTTAACAAAAACGCACCGATTTTGCCAACAAGTGAGCTGCTGATGACCGCCTTAAGCTCGACGAACACTTCTTTGACAAGCGCCTCGGAAAGCTTAAGGACGATGTTGCCGGTAAAGCCGTCGCAGATAATCACGTTGGTCGTCCCCCTCGGGATATCCCGCCCTTCGACGTTACCGTAAAAATTAAGCCCGGAATTTTTGAGCAACTGATATGTCTCTTTGACCAGCTCGTTTCCTTTGGTGTGTTCTTCACCGATGCTGAGAAGCCCGATCGATGGATTGTCGATTTTCATAACCGAACTCAGGTATATGTTTGCCATAATCGCAAATTCGAGCAAATTCTCGGGCTTGCAATCGGCGTTCGCCCCCGCATCCATCAGGTAAACATCACTTTTTCTCACCGGGTACCGGATTGCGATCGCAGGTCTGGATACGCCTTTTATCCTGCCCATAATCAGAAGGCCGGCGGCCATCATCGCGCCCGTGTTCCCGGGGCTGACGAGTGCGTGCGCCTTGCCCTCCTTAATCATCTTACTGCCGACGACTATCGTCGACTGACCTTTATTTCGAACGGCCCATGCCGGCTCATCGCTCATACTTATAACGTCGGGCGCGTGCGCGATTCTGATGTTATCCGGGTGCTCGATTTTTTCAAGTTTGGGTTGTAGAAGGTCTTCTGGCCCCAGAAGAGCGATATCGACGTGGCGGACAATATGCGCCGCGCTCAACGCACCTTTGATCATCTCATCCGGGCCGCGGTCACTGCCCATCACATCGACTGCAACTACTATATTATTCATTCGTATTGGCTGCCTCGTTATTTGCTGTTTAATTATCTAGTACTCTATCACAAATTGTTCGACGATAAGAATTTACTGGTGAGAATAGAAAATGGTCTCTTCACTATTTTCTATTCTCTAGTACAGTATCATAAATATGACACAGTACTGGCGCTGTGCTGCAAGCAATTACTAGATAATAAGATTACAGGATTTTGCTGCTCTCAGGCAATAGTAAAGAGCTGGCGGTTTAACATTACGTGCGCAAACATGGTTGACTATATCTGGTTTTAAACAAAAGAACCGCTGATACGATTAGCCCTCGGGCGCCATAAACGCGCATGTGAATTACAAGCAAGCTTGGTGTAACATGGAAGCAACAGGTAATTACAATTGACGTAAGATATCAAGATGCACTTTGCGCAATCGTTTCTATTCAGCCATATACTGCCGTCTATTGTAGGATCAGCGGTTACGTTAGGTCTAGTGTTGTTGGCTCTTTGGGTATTTCACATAAAAAGACCGTCACTTCGGCGTCTGTTCCTGCTTATTCCACTGGTAAAGCCGCTCATTATATTAATCGGCGGCTGGAAAGTAACGGGGCTCGATACACTTGATTGGAGTAAGCTGCATTTACCCTTCATATTCGGGCTTCAAATTCCTGATCCGCTTAATTTTATTTCAAACACCTATGATAAGCGATTTAGCGTACAGGGTCAGGTATTAGGACGGGGTGTGACGACGATCGAGGTCTCGGTCTTCATTATTGCTTCATGCGCTATGCTGGCCTTATTTGTCCGCAGGTGGATGGAGCTTCACCGGTATCGAACACAGCTCACCGCCGGGTCTGAACTGGATCATAGCGCTTTTGATACTGTGTTTGCCACGGTTGAGGAACTAAGCCGGAAGTTAAAGATAAAGACCCCGGGGATTGTTTTTGCAGATATCCAATGTCCTGCAGTAATTGGCGTTACCAACCCTATTATAGTGTTGCCGGACGGACTTGTTGATATGCTGTCCGGCGACGAGCTGGAGGCAGTTATCGCTCACGAACTCGCGCACATAAAAAGAAAGGACAGCATCTGGCTTTGGCTTAATATCATCTGCAAGGAAGTAATGTTTTTTAATCCGTTCACACGGATCGCGTTTAAGCTGATCTCGGATGAAAGAGAACGGGCGGCGGATTATCTTGCTGTTATAACAACCGATAAACCGATCGCTCTTGCAACATCGTTTGTAAAAATAGCGGAAACCTTACTTAAGCGACCGCAGGCTGAACCCGTCTGGTCGGTTAACAGAGCCATGGTGGTATCAAAGTCAAACCTCGAGCGTCGTGTGAACGACCTGGTTAATTTTAAGCGATACCCACGACTTATCCTGAGAATAATTCCTCTTGCCCTTTTGTTCTTAATGCTATTCTATGTGCGATACTTTTTTAATATTAAAGTGTCCGACGTAACGTTTTTCTCGTTTTTCGGATAACGGTGAACGCTAAAGCCCTAAATCACCGATAATCCCATCCACGTTGACGTTAGAGCGCACTAACTCGCGGAAACGTTCCACCTTTTGCGCCTGGTGGATTCGGACTCGTCCGACAAGCTCATCCGTCTTCTCGACCGCTTGCAATGTATCAAGATCGACCAGGATCATCGGGATGCCGAGGTCTTCGGCACGGGCCATCACTATCGGGCTGGGCTGCATGTTGCCGGTAAGGATGAGCGCCTTAGTCGGCGTTTCGAGCGCCGCAAGTTGAACATCTGCCCGGTCGCCGCCCGTGATAACGGCCTTATTTGCGGTGCGCTGGAAGAAGCGGAGCGCCTTTTCCTGGCCCATGGCTCCAACCATGAAGTTCTCGACCAGCTCGTTGGTTTTTTCGGCGGCGGTCAAAATAGTGCCGTTTAAGTTCTCGGCGATCTCGCCAACGGTTACCGACATCAGCGTTTTATCCTGGGGAAGTATGCCGTAAGTCGTAATCCCCTTCTTCTTAAGATAAGGGATTATCATATCGGCGGTTTCGCGCTGGCTATTCGGCACCTGGTTAAGGACAAGGCCGAGGAACGTGTCGCCCATCAAATCTCTCGCCGCGAGAATATCATCGACCACAAGCTCCGAGCGGAACCGGGCGATAAAGAGCGCCCTAGCATTGAGTTCTCGGGCGA
>NZ_JBTSLF010000191.1:0-4495 GCF_054640775.1 Candidatus Aquicultor sp.
AGCCGGCAAAAGCAGATCTTTGCTCGAGTCCAGCGTGATAAATCCGGCCTGGAAAGCCAGGAAGACGCTCTTCTGTCCACGTCACAAGTGGTGGCCGATCAGATTAGAACCCTGCAAAGAGGTGGGCGCATCACTACCTCGCGCGGCTATAGCAGGGCTTCGTCCGGTGGAGGGTATGTGTGGCCGGTCTCGGCGCGAATCACCTCTCCCTTCGGCTGGCGTTTCCACCCGGTGCTCGGGTACTCGCGAATGCATACGGGGATAGACCTTGGTTGCGGCTCCGGCACATCGGTTCACGCTACGAAGGGCGGCACGGTTATTATGGCCGGATGGATGGGGGGCTACGGTAATGCGGTCGTAATCGATCATGGGGAAGGCATTTCGAGCCTCTACGGTCATAATAAAAGCCTTACTGTAAGTGCGGGTCAGCACGTGGTTCAGGGCCAAGTCATAGCGCATTCGGGGTCAACGGGTATGTCGACCGGACCTCACCTGCATTTTGAAATAAGGGTAAACGGGAACCCACAGAACCCGCTCAGTTTCCTTCCATAAGTAACGGTACAGCTACTTCTGTTACGCCGATTTCTTGTCATCCAGGAGTTCATCGCAGATTTTCTGGGCGTCGGGGATCAGTCCCTGGATGCTCTGGGCGCTCTCGAAAAACTCGCGCACTTCCTGGGCGAGTTTCTTGATCTGACGCCGTCTGATTTCCCGGTTTAGCGGTTTCTCCCCTTGCAGCTTTGTGTTCCCTTCCATCCAGCCCTCGGCGAAGTACCAGTTTTTGAACGAAGTGAAGCCCGTTTTCCAGAGTAGATATCCGAGTTTTGTGAGAATCGGTGGCGCGCCCATTTCGAGCGCCCGTACGGTCTCGGGATGATCTTTGACGCTGTACTCGATCATCAAACGTCCGCCGGCCGCTATCGTGCTTGAGAGAAGGCAAAATATACGCTGCTCGATCTCAGTGCCCGAGATATCGAACTCGACCACGTCGCCGCGCTCATCCGTGAATTTGACCTTGGGGTTGTATGATACTTCGGTCCAGGTCCTCAGCCATTTACCTCTGCCGGAGAAGTAAATCGCCCTGATTACAGGGCGATATGTTTTATAGCCGTCTGTGGCCTTGAGATAAAGCTCAAAATACCTCTCCTCAGGGAGCCGAAAACGGCGCATGTTGGCAAGCTCGGTCACGTACCCATTGACGGGTTTCGCGTTCAGCTTGGCTCTCAGGAACCTATCGATAATAATATCTTCGGACACCACTACTCGCTCCTTTTGGTTTATCAACTACTATTTACCCGATTTTTTCAAGGATAATAAGCAGAGGTGATGACCTGGGCTCCGGGCCCTATGACTAGTGGCCGCAGTGGCCGCAGCCGCTGGTTTTTGCGATGGTGCCGTTGAGGTAGGCGAGCACGGCGGCATCCGGGTTTGTCTCGAGCGTCATGACGGGGTCGATGCCTGCGCCTTGCAGGGCGTGAACCATGCCGCCGCCCATGCCGTTTGTTATGACCGCTGTGCAGTCGGATATCGAGCCGACGAGGCCGCCGTGGCCTGCATGGTGACCGGAATGATGCTGATGCTCACCTTCGCCGTGGTGGTGCTCGTGCTGGTCGTTAGGGCCGTGAACAGGCGTTACCTCACGTATTTGCCTGGATACGATTGTAGCGCCCTCGACCTCGTAGATAAAGAATTTGCTGACGTGGCCGAGATGGCCGCATACCGATACTTCATCGGCTGTTGATACTGCGATTTTCATCGTTAAACCTCCTGGTGTTTTTCTTCCCTGTGCTTACATGGCCTGTCTTCGCACTTGCGACGTCCCGGTGCACACCGGGTTACGTCCGGACAAGCGCAGAGCGGGCAAACGACACCGTCTTTTGAGCGCCATTGGTGTCCGCAACCCGTGCACTTTAGCAAACTACCGGCCAAGGAGTAATTGCCGCCCTCGATGTTAATGGCTTTTCCGTTTACCAATGCATCGCTTATCTTTTGCCTTGCAGAACCCAGAATCCGTTGAAAGGTGGCTCTCGATATGCCCATCATGGCGGCGGCATCGGTCTGGTCTAGCCCTTCCAGGTCTTTTAACCGAATGGACTCAAGCTCTTCAAACGTTATATCAACATTCTCAAGCAGCGTTGCCGGAATCCCTCTCGGCTTGAACATGATCGCGCTCGGTTCATGCTCGATGAAACGACATTTTCGGGGCCTTGGCACAGAACAACTCTCCCTCATATGATAGTTATGAGCATATGCTCATAATGCAATAGTAAATTGCCCGCCATGATTAGTCAAGCGGGCGTTTTTAGTAGTGTAATTCCGATCGTAAACAGCTATGCGGCTTTGCGTTCAGCGACAAGGCCGATCATCCGCGAAGCCACCTTCGCTATCCTACCGCCGAGCGTGCGGGCGACTTGGAGGTCGTTCTGCGTGGGCGGCATATTGCTGGCCGGCCCTGAAACCGATGAGGCGCCATACGGGCTTCCCCCGCCTACTTCGACCTTAAAGAGACATTCCTCCTGGCTGTAAGGAACACCTACCGGTATCATCCCGAAGTGCAAGATCGGCGTGATCATACTGAGAAGCGTCGATTCCTGGCCGCCGTGAAGGGTAGACGTGCTGACAAAAAAGCCTGCCACTTTATCGGTAAGCTTGCCTTCAGCCCACAGAGCACCTGTTTGGTCGATGAACTCTTTCATCTGGGCGCTCATGTTGCCATACCTCGTGGGGGTTCCGAATGCAACGCCGTCCGCCCATTCCAGGTCATCGTTTGATGCCATGGGGATTTCAGCCAGTTCTTCCTTGGCTTTTTTTGCTTGCGGGTTGCTTTCGATGGATTCTTTTGAGACAAGCTCCTGCACCTGGCGAAGCCTGACCTCAGCCCCCATATCCTCCGCCCCTTGAGCAACCGCTCGCGCTAAAGCCGCCGTGTTGCCCAACATACTGTAAAACACAACGAGAACCCTCGTATTTCTTTCCGTGTTCATAGTGCGCCTCCCTCTCTGACAAAGCCGTATGTAACCGGCCCATAGTTTATGCGTCGTTACTTCATTATTCCAAATTAAATGATGAATTAACCAATCGAGGGTAGATGTCTGGCAACCGGAAATCGTATGAGATTAGAGGTTTGAGCTTAGAGGCTTGATAGGGAGTCCCTGATTTTGTTGACGGTTTCCCTGTTGAGAGAATAGTATATCCACTGTTTGTCCTTCCTCGATTTGACGAGGTCGGCTTCTTTTAAAACGTTGAGGTGGTGGGAGATGGTGGAGGGAGAAAGCGGGATGCTCTTGATGATTTTACAAACGCTGAGTTCGCCGTGCCCGCCGGAAACGTCGTTTCCCCCGTCTTTTTCGGAATTACTCAATAACGACAGTATTTCCAATCTAGCAGGATTTGCCAGCGCTTTAAAATGGTTCTTTAACATACTTCCCTCCGGCACGACTCGATATAGCAAGCCCTTACTTCTAATGCTTAAAAGCGGTTATCGTGTATAGGTTAATTAATAATATACCGGGTAGGGTATATTGTCAAATACGGTAGATTAAAACCAGCTTTAAAAGATTCTAAGGCGATATTAGTACAGGCATCCGATTGTATCACTATCTAGCTCATGCGAAAGGTGAAGCACATTGAGATCATACGCTTTTGATACCGCCTGTGCCCTGTCTGCGGCATTCAGCTTTTTTAGGATTACCCTGACATGGGTCTTGACCGTATCGTGACTTATCCCCAGCTCGGCGGATATGCGTTTATTCGTGTATCCTGCAGCGATCATTTTTAGGACTTGCAACTGCCTGACCGAAAGCTTTATCTCTTTATAGACGTCACTCTCATCGAGTAGAGCATCTGCTATTTGTTGACCGATATACGTGCCATCCTCATGTACCCTTCTTAAGGCAAGCCTGATTTCATCAAGCTGGCAATCCCATCTGAGCAAGCCTTCTACCCGTAGCTCAAGAAGCGCCCTCTGCACCTCGATCGATTTCCCTACGACAAATGCAAGTATCTTTATCGACGGATCGATCTGCCGCGCTCTTTTGACAAGATCAGGGCTGGAGATATTGAGTTTTATAAAGCTAACGATAAGCACATCGGGTCGTTGCTCGGATATGATGCGCAGTGCGTCATCACATGATGATGTCTGCCCTATAATGAGTACATCCGGCTCGGAAGACAAGGCTGACTTAAAGGCCTCCCGCACTATCGGATATCGATGAACCGTGAGAACTTTAATTAAAGAAACCATCTCCTTATATTGTCACGTTTTTATCGTGAACGTTAAATCTACGTTAACAAAAAAATAAATGAGAGGTTAACCCCCCTCATTTTTATCTAATTATTGTTTGCGTCTTGCAAGAACTCAAGACGCATATCGCTAGATATAACCCCTTTTTCAAGACTACTGAAGCCGGTCATACACACCCCGTACAGTATACGGGGTATCGTCTTAGCCAATAGTAGCTACTTTTGCATTACCATATGTTACCACTATCCCGGA
>NZ_JBTSLF010000192.1:0-4440 GCF_054640775.1 Candidatus Aquicultor sp.
CACCAACTTTACTGGTGGAAAAATCGTCATCACAATCGACGTACCGCACAAATGCCCTGTCGCCCCGTTAGAGCTTGTCTTTATGCTCGACGAACTGTACCGGGAAAAAGGCATACGGGATAACGTCGACTTGCTCTACACATATCCTATCGGCAGGCTGCATTCGTTGGAGCCGGTAGCGACATGGGCGCAGCCGGAATTTGAAAAGAGGGGAATCAACTGGGAGTGCTTCTGCAACGTGGACTCGGTAGACCCGCAGAAGAAAGTAGTCAACACCCTTGAGGGAAGCGAAATCCCGTTTGATATCCTGATTTCGATCCCGGCGCATAAGGGAGCGCAGGTAATTATCGATTCGGGCATTGGCGACGAAGGTGGGTTTATCCCAACTAACCGCCACACCCTGAAGGCCGACGGCCATGATAATATCTACGTTCTTGGCGACGCCACGAACCTGCCCGTTTCTAAGGCCGGTTCAACAGCCCACTACGAAGCCGATGTAGTGGCCGAGAATCTAATCTCTGAGCTTAGAGGGTTAACCCCATCTCATTATTACGATGGCAAGGTGTTCTGCTTTGTCGAGGCAGGCTTGAATAAAGCGACGTATGTGTCGTTTAGCTACACCAAGCCGCCCGCGCCGACACCGGCCACCGAGATGATCCACTGGTTTAAACTTGCATTTAACGAGATGTACTGGTTATCCGCTCGCGGCATTTTATAGGGAGGTGTGCGCATGACTGAAGAAAACGGCGCAACGAAAACCGAACAAGAGATACCCGCCACCCCACCTTCCCGTATGGATGAGGCCAGCGGCTTCCTTACAGCGAGTCTGGATTCCATGACGCCGGCTATAGTGCAGCGGATGACCGCGACCATGGCCAAGATGGCGGAGCTGGTCGACCTTGTCGAAGCTATTAACACCGATGAGATGAAGGGTCTTGTCACCAGCGCGGCGGACGCGGCTGAGAGCCTTACTCGATCCCTTGAGGCCGTAAAGGCGCTCGAGGAGAGCGGCGCTCTGAGCGCATTGGTGGAGATGGGCGATTTTGCATATTCGATGAAGCAATCTATGACCGCACCGATACTTCAGCGTACCCTTTCAATGGGGATATCGCTGGCAGTAACGGGCGACCAGATGCTTGAAGCCGCTCGCGAATCGGTGAACGATGCGAAGAAAGATACGCGCAAGCTAGGCCCTGTGGCCCTGCTGCACGAGCTTAAAGAGCCGAAGATGCAGGAAGGGTTAAAGTTCCTGCTGGCCTTTGCTCATCGCTTGCCTGATCTCATGGAAGGTATTTAATGAGATAACGTCTTATGCATTGCTAAAGCATATACTAAATACTAAAGCATTATTGAAACCCCGTAAGGCGTTTAACGCTGCACGGGGTTTTGTTATTGAGTGCGATGGTTACTAGTAATGGTTATTACTATTTCATTTGGTCTCAAATCGTTGTTGTGGCTGTTTGCCGTGCCTGGTAACATAGCTATAAAAATATTGCTACTTTTGCAACAAAGTCGTGGATACCCGCGGGTAATCCATGAATTGGAAGGGATGATAGATATGGCAGGAGTCGATGAAGCCAGGTTGCACCTGGAGAGGGAAAGCGTAGTACTCTCGCCTGCCGAGGCGAGTCTGGCGCGAATTATCGAAGCTACTAAAGGCCTCTTCTCGCGAGGTTACGGTGATGTGGAGTTGATCGGCAAGGTGGCCGATAAGCAAGTGTGCTATATCAACCTGCTGGACGCAGGAAGCGCATCGAGTTACAACGAGCTGTCAGAAGAGACCAGGCTGGGTCTGGAGAACGCAACCTATGTAGTCAAGGATGGTATAGTCGGCGACTCCCTGATGGTTCAGGCGACCACACCGGAAGCGCAGCAGCGCCTCGGCGACTGGAAGCGGGATGAGTCGGATTACTTCACCCTCGAGGCCGAAGCGCGCATGTCGCCCGTCGAGCAGATCGAAGCGCTTATCGAAGCGGCCGCGGCGGTTGCGGCGAGTTCGGGAGAGCTTGAGAAGCTTGATTTTATCCTGCGGCCGACCGTGCTCCACGACAATCTTCTGAGAGCCATCATGGAAGCACGAGGGGTTGAGCTGCGCCGTGTGGAGCCGAGCAAAAACGGCCAGGGTAAAGCTTAGTATCGCTTGTAATTGGGTATCGCTCGCTTGTTGGTTTAACTACGAAAAAATGTGGGTAATAATAAGCAAGGAAGCACGGTTTAGCTGGTATCTACTATGCTGAAGCGCATAAAGAGGGCTCGCTTTTCGCAGTAGCTGTTGGGGAGTTTTCAATTGTTTTTACATCAGGTTTATTATCCGGATAAACGGGCAATAACTAGCAAGCGATATATAGGTAGCTAAGGATGAGTCCAGTGATCGACAAACGGCTTAAATTATTACTTTTATCCGAACCACAAAGCCTGGATCCGATCAGAAAGGAAGTACAGGATTTTATATCCGGTACTTCTTATCAATCGAGAGCCTCGGACATCCTGCTTGTTGTCTCGGAGGCATGCACCAATGTTATCCGCCATGCATACGACGCAAGCTATGAAAATCCCCTGATAATGCTTGAATGCTTCTTAAAGCTCGATGCCCTCACGATTATGGTCAGCGATAAGGGTAAAGGCCTGCCCGCCCAAAGCGGCGGCCCCGTGTTCTCCGAGGATGGCGGGTTCGGGGTCTTTTTGATGCAGAAGTTGTCGGACAGGTTTAAGTGCTATTCGCTTCCCGGCTCCGGGACCGTGCTTGAGCTGGGGTTCAAAAATCCCGAATATCACCTGATGCCGAAGAGACGAAAAGCATCGATGGTCGTCGATACCGCCACCGCATACTGGCTCACCTTCGCCGACATGCTCTCACACCCCAGAAAAAGCTATAGCGCCTACCGGGAGTGCTTGGGCGCGGGCTTTGGGGCGATGTTCGACAGCCTCAGGCCCTGTTGGAAGTCGATAGCCATTCTGTTTTTCATACGCTCCGCTATAAACGATGTAAGAAAGGCGCTCAAACGCGGCGATCACGAGACGGCCAGACTTATCATCGAGGAGATAGGAAACCAAATAAAGGTTGTCGAGCTGGACCTTCGCGGGATGTCGGGCGAGGGACGGTCGCTTCTCAAAAAGCATCTGGAAGGGGCGTTTAGCAAGTTGTCCAAGCTAAAGCGCGAACTCGGATTCGGGGAAGAAAAAGAGATGCCCGATTCCTCAGGCATCTATGCTTCTGTTGCGGGCGATGACATTATCGAGCTTGTCGATGGGATTATAGAGAATCTTAACAATATGCTGGACGACAGCATAGGGTGCTGGATCGCGCTCGACGAAGGGCCCCTGCAGCCTATTTAGTCGCTACTGCACGTGCCGGCCGAGGTGCAGGTCGAACAGCCGGAACCGTTTCCGTTTCCGTTACCCCCGCCATTATCACTGGTGCTTTTTTCTCCGCTTGGCTTGGAGCCCGATTTCTCCGCCGCGACTCGCTTCGGCGATTTATAGTCGTTGACGTGAAACCCGCTGCCCTTAAACGCGATCCCTACCGGAAAGAACACCTTGGCCACGGGGCCTTTGCATTCTGGGCACTCCTTTATCGGCTCATCGTTGACCGATTGCATAACTTCAAACGTATGATCACAAGACTTACAACGGTATCCGTAGATTGGCATGCTATCACCTATTACTTAGTTTAGGAAAATTTTATCAAAATTACCGACAATTTGCACCTTTGTGATTTTCTTATGCGTTTCTTAATGATTCTGTTAGAAATTCTGTTAGAAATTCTAATAAAACAGATGCCGGATAATTACCGCCGAGCTCATGAAGAATCCTGCTCAATTGACATGAATGCACTTTTCAAGTACCATCTTAAAGGCGAATCATTGCCGATAAGGAGGGATTCCCGAGTGGCCAAAGGGGACGGACTGTAAATCCGTTGGCGAAGCCTTCGAAGGTTCAAATCCTTCTCCCTCCACAAAGTCACTAAAAATGATTTGAAATTGCATTTCAAATCATTATAATAACTTTGTTATGTAGAATTCGTTTTGCCCGCGTAGCTCAGTCGGCAGAGCACTTCCATGGTAAGGAAGGGGTCAGCGGTTCAAATCCGCTCGCGGGCTCAAGAGAAGCTCTTACACGGCTTCTCGTATGGCGGTGTAGCTCAGTTGGTTTAGAGCACACGGTTCATACCCGTGTTGTCGTAGGTTCAAGTCCTACCACCGCTACAAAATTGCCAAAAGCAGGCAATTTTGTAGAGCAATGGAACAATTGACAATAGAACGGTCAAAGCCGTTTTGTTGTCAAAGCGCTCCATTAGTCTACTTATAGAAACTTGATCGGTCGGGGATGCTTGGTAGCAAGGAAAGCATTTTCAAGTTGCATTGGCCCCGGCCTTATATTTATTTAAAAACGCTTAAGGGCCAGGCTTAAAAACCGTGGGCTTTAACCTAATAAAAAAAC
>NZ_JBTSLF010000193.1:0-4428 GCF_054640775.1 Candidatus Aquicultor sp.
ATATAAGTTTATTTCGCCGATAAAAACAGTATTTTCATCATCCGGTTTAACAGCTATGCTAAGAGCATACCCATATTGAGAATCAAAGTCAGTAAAATATCCATAAGAAGGTAAATTTGCAGAACGGTCTTCCCAGCTGCCGCCACTGCCGGAGCCATCACCGGATAAGTAAGTATATTTCCAAAGAATATGACCGTCAGTTATTCCGCTTGAAGTATCCGATAAGAAATAAATTACATTCTCATCTGAAGGAGAAACTGCAATTGCCGTCTGATTAGTGTTGATTGGAAAGTTATTCGGAGTAATATCCGTCCAATTTACACCATCTGTAGATCTAAATATTCCTCCGATCAATGGAAATGAACCATAATTTAATGCAGCATAGAATACACCTTTCGAGGTTACAGAAATGTTACTGTATAATCCAAACAAGTTTGGAAGCGTTGTATCCCAGGTTGCACCTCCATCGGTGCTGCGCATTATACCACTCCATGTTGCAGCTAAAATTTCATTTTGATTTGAATTTGCCGGATTTGTAACAATATTATATACAACCGAGAAAGCCGAAGAGGATATTCCATCCGGTGTGGCGGTAGAAGGCAATACCGACCAGGAATTCCCATCATCAGTCGATTTAAAAACTCCGTTACCTAAAAACATTAAACTGGAATCAAGTCCAATCCCGGCGGTAGCAGAATTTACTATACCGCCTAGAAAAATGTTAAACTCTCCCGTTCCATAATACCAGGTATTAGTTTTCCCGGGGCGGGTATCCTGTGCTACACAAGTAACACTCTGCAAATCTCCGGGAGTAGTTTTCTCCGACCATGAAGCGCCGTCATCAGTAGATTTCCACATTCCTCCGTTAACACCGCCGGCAAGTATTGTATTTTCATCGTTAACATCTAAAGCAAGTGCGCGAGTTCTGCCTCCGATATTGTAAGGTCCGCGTTGAGTCCAATTATATGATTGCACAGATTGCGGATTCTTCATACCGCCTTTTTTTAATAAGAGTTCTTCTTTAGTGGGAAGAGTTTTGGCAAAACTTAATTCCTTTTCTCTAATATTTATTGGTATTTGTCCTGTAGCGGGATTCCTTAGTTGAAGCCATTTTAATTTCTGGCGGGAATTTGGGTTATCAAGATTACCGTTATTGAAGGAATTATTTTGGTTTCCTTTGCTTTTAATTTTCGGATTTCCTGCAAGGACAGGATTTTCCAATCCCAAAGTCAGAATTGCAAAAAAACAAATAAGGAAATACCTTTTAACCTGCATTTTGCTGCCTCCAGATTTCTTAAAATAATCTGTTTTTTATTTAGTTTAACTCAAAAATTCAATTAGCAGATATTTTACCTGTAACGCTTAAGGTTTTTGTTACAGTAAAGCTTGCTTTAGAACCGGATGCTTTATTTCCAGCAAATGTTAAACTCCATGTGCCGAGATATTTAACATATCCTGTTCCGGCATTCTGGCATTGGAATTCTTCATCTTTAAGAAACAAGTTATTGTTGGCGTTAAAAGTTTGAGAATTGCCAATCGGATTTTGAACAACGACTTTAATTAAATTTACATCATCCGTAGTACAATGCGCAGAAAAGGTGAGGCCGGCATCGCCTGTAGCTAATGTAACAGGCTGTGCACTAATGTTAAAATCAGGCGGAACAGTTGGAGGCGGGGTTACCGGGTTATTATCTGATTTTTTACAACCAGACATAGCTATTACTAGAATAACTATTAACAGAGGATAATATATTTTTTTCATAATGTTTTTCCTTTTTATTATTATTATGTGATGTTGTCAAAATAACTTGATATATTATTTACTTTCTTTATCGATACCGTTTTGCCTGTATACGTATCCGCACTTATGGCAGCATTTTCCCGTTGGATAAATAACCGGCGCTTCACAATTGGGACATTTTTCTACCATCTTTTCACCGCATACGATACAATGAATTTGCTCTTCTTCTATATGACAAAAATTTCCGCATGACAAACAGAGCTTAAATTTGTCGACTATCTTTTTGTCCAATGTTTTACCTTTGCAATTAGTTAATAAAATTTTTACAGCACAACTTGCCTTTATAAATGCAAATTATATTCCATACGGGAAGGGTTTGATTTGTAAGATTTTTGAATAGTAAGCTAAAGAGCAGGTAAACTTATCTTTACATCAGGTAAAGTTTAGTTTACCTTCAAGCTTATAGGCTGAGAGGTATTAGTCGATTAGAATAAGGTGGTTGCTTTTTTAATTTCCCTGTTATCAAACTCGATTAATAACTTATAATCGTCGATATAAATAATATTTGCGGGAATAATCATCTTATTTTCCATTTTTACTCCAGGGTTTTATTTTTATAATTTTTTGTCCCTTTTCCTTTCTATTCCAATTCATATAGCTCCTTCAAAATATTGTGAAGCGCCTGCCGGCTTATCCCCGCAATCTCTGCTGCATCATTTATTTTGCCGTTGGTTTTTTGCATGAGGCTTGAAAAATATTCTTTCTTAAATTTTTGAAGAGAAACTTTATAAGTCTCATCGCCGGTCGGCGTATTTTCTTTTAAGCATCGCCCAGGCAAAATATCAGGATTGATTATTTGGTTGTCGTCAGCTCTAACAACTGCATTGGTCATGATATTTTTTAACTCCCGTACGTTCCCTTTCCAATTATAATTTTCCATCGCTTTTATCGTTTCATACGGAAGCACTAAGCCTCTCTTATTAAATTTTCGGGATAAAGTCTTTAGAAAATATTCAGCTAAATTTTTTATTTCGTCTTTTCGTTCCCTCAGCGGAGGGATATGAATATTGATTACTTTTATCCTGTAGTAAAAATCTTCTCTTAATTTTCCCAGTTCAACAAGCTCTTCAAGGTTTTTGTTAGAGGCTGCTACAAGTCTAACATCAAGCTTTATGTCTTTGCCTGTTTTTTGACCAACCTTATTAATTTCCTTATACTGCATAAATTTCAAAAGCTTCAGTTGTATCTTCTCGTTTATTTCAGAAATTTCGGGGAGGTAAATTGTACCGCCGTTTGCAGCTTCAAACTTACCTATCTTTGCTTCATCCGCGCCGGAAAAAGCTCCTTTCTCATGCCCGAACAATTCGGATTCAATTAAGTTCTCGCTTAAAGTATGTAAAGAAACTGCCGAGAATAATTTATTTTTTCTTTTACTTCTTAAATGAATTTCTCTTGCAACAATATCTTTGCCTACACCGGTTTCGCCTGTTAACAATATATGTACGTCCTGGTTTGCAAATTTTTCTATATCGTATTCCACTTTTCGCATAGCTTCGCCGGACACAATAAACTTATCTATGCTTTCATCAAAAGCATCTTCCAAGGCATTTAGTTTAATGTTTAATTCTCTTTGCTTAAATGCGCGCAGGATTTTTTCAACAAGCACTTCCCGGTTAAAATCTTTTTGTATAAAATCGGCAGCGCCAAGCTTCATAGCTTTAACCGCTGTTTGGACATTACCATGGTCTGTAATTATTATTACCGGTAAAAGAGGGTCGACTTCAGTGTGAATTTTTTCAAGTATATCAAGACCGTATATATCCGGCAGCTTTAGGTCAAGCAGGACGAGATTTATATCTTTCTTCATAATAACTGCCAATCCCTTGCTGCCTGTTTCGGCTTTGAAAATTTGGAATTCATTCTTCAGAACGAATTCAACATCGTTCATGAAAGAAACGCTGTCGTCTATGATTAGTAGCTTTTGCATTTAATATCCTTCTTAAATTGACTTCAACTTCATTACAAATAAAGCACCGCCGGCTTCACTATTGGCTGCCGCAATCTCTCCTTCATAATTAGCAAGACATTTCTTGACTATGCTTAATCCAATTCCATGTCCATTTGCTTTGGTCGTAAATCCTTCGGAAAATATTTTTGATATGTTTTCAACCGGAATTCCTTTCCCGTTGTCTTCAACTTTTATTATTACTCTATCATCCTCACAGCCGGCTTCAATTTTTATTACTCTGTTTTCAATCTTCTTCTCTTGCAATTCATCAATCGCATTTTGAATTATTATATTCATCGACTCGTTAAAATCGGAAGATGATATAATCGCATTTAACTTTTCCTTTGTTTGATAAAACTGAATTATAATATCCGGATTCTGTTCCCGGAATTTCTTGATTGCAAGGTTGATTGCTTCTGCAGTATCGATAGAGAAATTAGATTGCACAATTTTTCGCAGTCCCGTTAAATCTTCTCTAATCTTTTTAATTGAAAGAATAGTTTCTCCCTTAGCCTTAATTTTTTCTTTCACTGACATTCCGTTTAGCAGCAGTTCACAGCTACTCGATATTTGACCACTGCTCTGTAAAATTGAGACGGCATAATTTGAGTACTTTAAGCTTTCTTCACCATTTGTATCCAACTGATTTAATAAGCTATATATCCGATTAATTTCCGGA
>NZ_JBTSLF010000194.1:0-4397 GCF_054640775.1 Candidatus Aquicultor sp.
CGGTCATTTATGAAGTGGAATCCGGCGGCCGTATCAACGGTCTTTTTATTTGGCCCCATGAAGGCCAAACGCGGCTGGCGGGGATTTTGGGCCACGCCGAGACGGGCAGTCTCTCCATCCTCAGCGCACCGGTTGATCAGGCCTATCCGGCCCTGACGCCTGAATGTCCGCAAGCCCACTGGTTTGAGAGAGAAATTTTTGAACAGTGGGGGATCCGTCCGGAGGGGCATCCCTGGCTCAAGCCGATCCGCTTTCACGGTTCATATCGCCCGGGTCCGGTGGCTGGGGGGAAAGAAAAGGACCAACCGATATTGCCGGGGGTGACCGATTTTTTTCAGGTCTCAGGGGAAGAGGTCCACGAGGTGGCCGTGGGACCGGTCCATGCCGGGATCATTGAACCGGGACACTTCCGTTTTCAATGCCATGGGGAAAAGGTGTTACACCTGGAAATCGCTTTGGGATTCCAGCACCGGGGCGTGGAAAAGGCCCTGGTAGGCGGACCGGACAAACGTACTATCCACTATATGGAAACACTGGCCGGAGACACCACCGTCGGTCACACCACCGCCTATGCCCAGGCCCTGGAGTCCCTTTCTGACTGCCACCCGACGGCTCGGGCCCAGGCCCTACGAGGAATCGCCCTGGAGCTGGAACGGGTGGCCAATCACATCGGCGACCTGGGTGCCGTTGCCGGAGATATCGGCTACCTGCCCACGGCTTCTTTTTGCGGGCGTATTCGGGGAGATTTCCTGAATATGACCGCCCTGGTTTGCGGAAACCGCTTCGGAAGAGGCTGGGTAAGACCTGGCTGGGTGGGGTTTGACCTGGACGCGGACAGGGCCTCCACGCTGGCGGGCAGGGTCAAAAAGGGGCTGCGACAGGTGACCGATGCTTTCTTACTGCTGCAGAATACTCCTTCAGTACGGGCCCGCCTGGAAGATACGGGCACTCTGCTCAAAGGGACCGCCAGGGATCTGGGGCTGGTGGGAGTCGCGGCCAGGGCCTGTGGGCTTAAGCGCGATGTGCGCTTCGAATTCCCCTCCGGGATCTACACCGTAAGCCATATTCCTCTTTCCACCTGGGAAAGGGGAGATGTCTTCGCCAGGGTTTATGTCCGCTGGCTGGAAATACAGAAATCCTGCGATTTTATTTTAGACCAACTCCAGGCCTTGCCCGGGGGAATCTCCATGAAGGAATCAGGCGCTTTAACCGCCTCAAAAATGGTCGTCTCGCTGGTGGAAGGCTGGCGCGGAGAGATTTGCCATGTGGCCATAACGGACAAAAAGGGCCGGTTTGTCCGCTACAAGATAATTGACCCTTCCTTTCACAATTGGATGGGACTGGCCCTGGCACTCAGGAATCAGCAGATATCCGATTTCCCGCTGTGCAACAAAAGCTTCAACCTCTCTTATTGCGGTCACGATCTTTAAGGAGTTGACAGATGTTTAAGGCATTGGCAACGCGGATAAAACAAGGACAACGGACCATCCTTTTCCCGCCTCAGGGAACAGGGCTTTCCGACCGGTACCTGGGACGCCCGGAAATTGATTCCTCTAAATGTCTCCCCGGCTGTCAGACCTGTGAAGAGGTCTGTCCGACCAAGGCTTTGTCGATTACCCCGGAGGGACCGCATCTCGACCTGGGCCGCTGTCTTTTTTGCGGGGAATGCCTAAAGGCCTGCCCTGCGGGTGTCATTGATTTTGGCCAGGATTACCGGCTCTCCGTTCGCCAGCGAAAAGATTTGATCATTTCGGGGGGGAAATTTTTATTGGCCGCTTCACTCGAAGACAGCCTCAGACGTCTCCTGGGGCGATCTTTGAAACTACGCCAGGTTTCCGCCGGAGGGTGCAATGCCTGCGAGGCCGATGTCAATGTCCTGGGAACCATCACCTATGATATGGGCCGGTTTGGAATTGAATTTGTCGCCTCTCCCCGCCATGCCGACGGGCTGCTGATCACCGGACCGGTGACCCAAAACATGGCCAAGGCCCTCCAAAAAACCTATGAAGCGGTTCCCTCTCCCAAGATCGTCATTGCCTCCGGGGCCTGCGCCATATCCGGTGGCCCTTATGCGGACCATTCGGAGGTGCAAAACGGGTGCTCCGCTACCGTTCCGGTAGATCTGTATATTCCGGGATGCCCCCCCCATCCTCTGACCATACTTGACGGCCTGTTGCGCCTTCTTAATCGGCTTCCATCGTCCTCCCAGGAGCAGCCACAGAACAGCCGGGACAGCGCGAAAGACCGCGCTGATCCTTAGAGCCAAGGGGCAGGCGAAATAAATTTTACGACCTTTTTCTAAGGGTAATCTTCTGTCCCTTGATAGGCAAACAAAAAGAATTAAACAAAAGAACCCAAACGTTGCAAAAGACAAGCACGCCGCAGATTCGAGACGTCAAGAACGAAGGAGTACTTGAACTACTGTGCGCCCTTGTCAACAATGGTGTGTGGCATCACAGTCGAGTAAAGTACATAAACCGAGGCTACTATCGAACCTTTGATGCAGGGATCTAATTGAGACCCTGGGGCAGGTTATTTCAAGACCGCTCATTCGGCTATCACCAGGAAGATTGTCTTCTAAAAAAGAAAGTTTTATCTTGTGTTGCATGGTGGTCTTCTCAACTGCAATCAGGAAATTTTTTCTCTGTGATCTCCTCTTGCTCGAGCGCCTTGCGGAAGCAGGAGAGAGATGAGTTCCTATTTTCGCATCGCCTTGATTTCCTCCACTGAGTGCCAGAGTTCCTGTCCCGGGATGTAGGCAACATTTTTCATGGTATAAAAGGAATATTTGGGGTCTTTATAGGTGATCCCAAAATAGATCCCGCAGTTGGCCATGTGGTCAAAGGGACGGATATAGAGAGGACCTCGGAACGAATCCCATTGAATCCCCTCCAGGGCGGCAATCACATTTTCGGTTTCAAGCGACTTAGCCTTTTCAACGGCTTTTTTTAAAACCATCAGACCATCATAGACGGTAATAGCCCAGGATGAGGGATACTCTCCGGTCCTTGCCCTGTACTTCTTCACGAAGGCCTTCATCTGGGGGTTGTTGAGGGCATAAAAAGGGGCACGGTCAAACCCGTAGAGATTAGGCATCATATCCTCACCCAATCCTTTAAAAAGGTCATAATCAAAAAGACCTATTAAACGTACACCAGGAAACAGCCCCATGGCCCGGCCTTTCCGGATAAACCCGGCCAGATCGCCACTCCACAAGACGGAGTAAATCACCTCGGGTTTATTGGAGATCAACATATTGATATAAGGACCGTAATCCTGTTCCCCCCATTTAGTCCAGAGTTCTTTGATCACCTGGGCTGAGGGACTGAGTTCGGACAACCGTTTTTTAAAGGCGGCGGCTTGGCTTTGTCCGTATTCAATATCCGGACCGATGATGGCGATTTTTCTATAGGCTTTCCTGGAAAGAAAGGCGGCCACCGCCCTGCCCTCCATATAGGTATTGGGGATAACCTGAAACAAATAACGGTGGCCGTGTTCGGTCGTTATCTTTTCATTGTTGGCGGCGTGAAAAAATATCAACTTTTTATTTTCCCGGCACACCTGGGAAACGGCCTGGGCGACAGAGGGGCTGGTAGGGCCGATTAGAAAATCAACCTTATCTTTCCAGATCAAATCCCTGGCCAAAGCCGACCCCAATTCGGGGTTCAACTGGGAATCGCGAAGAAGCAGCCCCACCTTGCGGCCCAGAAGTCCTCCGGAGGAATTGATCTCTTCCAGGCCTATTTCCAAGGCCTGTTTCTGCGACAGGGCAATCAGGAAACCCGATCCGGTTACATCGGCCACAAATCCAAATTTGACAATCTTTTTATCTGCCAGGGATAGGTCGGGAAAAAGAATCAATGAAATAAAAAAAAGACAAAAGAAAATTCCATTAACAATCTTCATGAAGTAAAAAAACATACTGGGTCCTTTCCCCAAATTGCCAAATCTGAGATATTGCCTAACTTAGAAGGAGACTTACAAATTCGAATATTGGGACTATCTGATAAAATTGGTCAACCGTCTCGGCTGGCGTCAAATAATTTCTTGCCGGGCAAGGTGCCTCCCCTATTTTAGTAAATGCTCTTTGGCCAGAGCCCATAGAATTTGTTGTTTTTTCAGATTAAGAATCGTATATAGTATTTACCTTATTTGGCGCCAAAATACAAATGAGAGATTTCAGGAGGCCAATGTCTTTCTCCCGGCTGCTGACTCCTGAATACTGTCGAGGTGACTCAGTGGAGGGGTTATACTGGTTCTTTCCCGTTTCAGGAGTAAAGACTTATTTTTTTGTTCCGCCTTTAGTGGCTTTAGTGGTCTCTTTTTTTACTTCCATGGGAGGTGTTTCCGGGGCCTTTCTGCTCTTGCCTTTTCAAGTCAGTTTTTTAAATTTTACC
>NZ_JBTSLF010000195.1:0-4396 GCF_054640775.1 Candidatus Aquicultor sp.
ATTCGTAGTGAATAATGCTCCAGCCGGAGAGGTCGGTGACGTAGAGACTTGCCTTGTAAAGGCTGTTTTTATCGCCGCCAAATCCCCAGCGTATGATGATGAGCATGCACTCCTGCTTATCGAACTTGGCTCGCTCCAGGTAAACGGGCAGGGCCGCTCGTTTCGTCTCGTCGAGGAGCGAGTTGATCGGGCTTCGCAGCATCTCGCCTTTGCCGCCGCTTGCGGTGATTCGCTTAAGCAGCGTACTCATAACTGCACTGCGCTTGGCTTGTGCGTCTTTTACGGTATAAAGGCCATCGGTTTTTTTCCGGATATCATCAAGCAGGTCACTTGCCGATTCGGCGCTATAGGCCTTGTTTGAAACCACAACCTTAGGCCAATCACCATTGGTGGTGCCCGGAAGGCTCCTTGACGGAAGCTTGTCGTTTTCAGGCGCACTTTTTGCCGTGGCGTTCCCATAGGTCGTGCTGCCGTTTACCGAATCTTGTGCTCGGCTGCCCGCCGAGTCGACATCATGGCCGGCGTCCTCAAACGTCTGGTTTGCAGTTGGCAGTTGTTGCCTGACGGCCGGCGCCATGCTTTTTTGGGCTGCCCTGTCCATCGCCGCGTTCTTTTCGAGGCTGCCAAAATCGATTTGCGTAAGCAATACGATAAGGGCGACGGCGGCAACGGCGGTGCTGGCCACCAGGTATTGCAGCTTAGGCAAGGTAAAGCCGCGCCTTTGCGATGCCGGTCGAGCGGCTTTTGAGGCGTCTTGTGCGATCTGACGAAGGGCACGTGAAAGCTCGGCGGGGACCTCGAGGGTATCGATACCTTTTACCATGGACACGGCGCTCTTTATCGCTGTAAACTGAGCGCGGCATTCAGGGCAATCCTTTAGATGCCCGTCCAC
Source organism: Candidatus Aquicultor sp. (assembly GCF_054640775.1). Lineage (NCBI taxonomy): Bacteria > Bacillati > Actinomycetota > Candidatus Aquicultoria > Candidatus Aquicultorales > Candidatus Aquicultoraceae > Candidatus Aquicultor > Candidatus Aquicultor sp. The sequence continues at coordinate 893 of NZ_JBTSLF010000195.1, forward strand.
GACCCGGCGCTCAGTTTCGCTGAGTTCGCCATCTATGTATTCAGTTAGCAAATCCACAATCTCTTTACATTCCATACTCTCTCATCCACTTAGACGCCTATTTTATGAAGTCGTTCCCAAATGGGGCGAGCTTTTCGGCGAGTTTTAGCCGGCCCCGCGATAACCGCGATTTCACCGTGCCGACCGGCACGTTTGTTAGCTCGGCGATACTTTTGTAATCATATCCCTGTATATCGTGCAGGATAACCGCGATGCGCTGATCTTCTTCCAGGTCGAGGATGGCCGCCTGGACCAGCCGTTGCACCTCTTTTTGCTCGTAAGCGAGGCCCGGACCGCCGCCCCCGTTTGAAAGCAGCTCCTCGGCCATTTCCACGGTTTTTACCTGTCTCGCTTTTTTCTGCAGCCAGTCCTTGCCGTAATTAACTGCCAGGCGATACAGCCACGTGGAAAAGGCGGACTCGCCGCGAAAACTCGAGAGCTTTCTGTACAGGTGAATAAATATCTCCTGCGTGAGATCGGCGGCATCTGCTGGATTACCGGCCATCCGGTAAGCGAGGTTATATATGGGACGCTCATGCCGGCCGACGAGTTCATTAAAAGAACTCGTGTCTCCTTCCAGATAGCGCTCTACTATTGATTTGTCCGGATCGGTGACGCGTGTCGGCACTTCTCACATCCATACCTGGGTTGTTGTGCACTTCCGCTGAAAGAATATCACAGATCGAGGTCGCTAAATAGTGCCAGGAACAAAAACCACCATCATGTCGTCTAAGGGAGCAGGACCTGGCCGCAAAGGCTGCCCTACCGGCAGCGGGCCTTGTTCGATCAATAAACGAGCGGTTTTTTCAAGATACGAGGAGGATGTATGAGAAAGAGAAGCGTAAGATGGGCGCTTGCCGGTGGCATCGCGGTAGCGGTGATCGGATTCGTAGTATACGGCATGGTTGCTGCGTACCAGGGAGGTATGCAAGATCAGGTTATAAATCCGCAGCCTACGACCAACCCGTCAGCCATCGCCGTTGAAAAGGGGGTGGCGCGTGACATAGATAGCGCTACAAACGGACCCCGAACGTTCGATGACGGGGGTGCGAGCATGGGGGCCGGTGCCCCTGAGCAGTTCGCAGACGCGAAATCGAACTACGGCGGGGCGGCTGTTTCAAGTGTCGCTCTTAGCAAGCCCGCCATCCCTTCAATCGATGAGAAAATCGTGCGTACCGCTAATCTCGAGCTGCAGGTGAAAAAGGGTAAGTTTGATGGCAGCTACGAGCGTGCGATCGCTAGTGCCCGAAAGGCCGGGGGCTATGTCAGCCAATCAAAAAGCGCGGCGACCGGGGAGGCGATCGCAAGCGGCGAGATCATGATGCGCATCCCCGCACAGGATTTTGAAACGGTGCTCTCAGAGCTAAAGAAGCTCGGCAAGGTGAAATCGGTCGATATCTCAAGCGAGGATGTTTCCGACGAGTACGTCGATTTAAAGAGCCGCCTGAGGAACTGGCGTGCCCAGCAGGCCGTTATGCTTGGTCTCATGAAGAAGGCCGCAACCATCCAGGAGAGCATCACCATCCAGAACAACCTCTCGGATATTCAGATGGAGATAGAGCGAATCAGCGGTCGTCTTACTTTTCTCGATAACCGCACGAGCTATGCGACGATCAGGCTTTATATGGCAGAGCCCCAGGTAATCGTACGCGCGCAGAATTGGGGTTTGGGCGACGCGGTCCGTAGTGCGCTGCATGCAAGCGCAAAGATGCTGTCCATCTTCGTGGTTCTGCTGGGTTACCTGGTTCCTCTTGCAGCTCTAACCGGCACCGGCTATGCGCTCTACCGCGTTATTATGGGCGCGAGAAGGCGCGATGCGGTGCAATCGTAGACCGATCGTCGCTATTAGAGGCTGGCAATAAGTTCGTCGCTGCGTTTTTTGATCTCCCAACGAATGCGGCCCAGAGTGGTCCACTGTGAGGCTACGACAACCAACGCGATGTCGGGCACGATCGGTGCGATTACCACCGGGCCGTTTTCGAATTCGAGCATTGCCGTTGAAAGCGCACCCTGGTTAAGCTCATAGCCGACTTTATCGAGTGAACCGAATCCGGTTGCGACGACTGCGCTTATAATATCGAGGTCGAGTTCGATGTTGGAGGAAAAATCGACCGTGAAGCCATCCCTTGTTACAAGAAGGACGGCTATGACCCCATCCAGATCCGTGAAGCGATGTAAAATCTGCTGCAATGTGACGATTTCTTCAGGCTCGTTTTTGCTGAGAAGCTTATCGACCTCCTCTTTTGTAACGAGGATGTCGGATATGTTTTGCGCGGGCTCGCTTACTGCGAACTCTTCAGCGCCCGGCTCTTCGTTGCCGGTTATCCCGGGGAATATCTGCTCAGGGGTATCTTCTTCTGCAGACTCCGGTTCTTCCAGGTCGTTGCTCTGAGATTCTATGCCTGCATCCTCAGCGCTTTGAGAGCCCTTGATTTTTTCTGCGAGGGCTTCGATGATGTTCTTTCGAATTTCGGCTTCGCTGGATGCCTGCTTCGTTTCGGCGGTACCGGTTTCGTCGCTCGCCTTGTCCTCAGGGGTTTCATCCGGCTCGTTACCTTTTAAAAACACGGATATTAGCTCGGCAAAATCGCGCTCGTCCACATTAACCTCCTACGAGATGAAATAATCTGGGTATTTATGTTAGTTTACAGGCAATCGGATAAATTGCCAAGTACTGGTAGATGTAAACTAAGCCCCTGATAGGGGCTTTTAGGTGCTGGAGAGGGTTGTTATGTAAAGCAACCAGTGGTAAGACCACCAGGCGTGTCATCACTTATTTTGGCTGTCTTTTATCATCTGCTCGAGTTTTTCTAAGAGGTCGCGCTCCTCGCCGTGAAGCTCGAACAATACTTTTATAAGCGAGGCGGCTTCCGGGGCCGGGTCGTAGGAGTAAATCGAAGTCTTATCGCCGTTGTGCGAGATCCGTTTTAAGATAGACGCGGATGCCAGTTCCTCGGCCTCTCTAAACACCTGGTCCGGGCTTCGGCCGATGATATTCGCCAGGCCTTGCGCTGTATGAATAGAGAAGGGGTTCGCTCGGTAAAAGTTAAGTAGGTCCCACTTTATCGGCGAGTCGAGTATCTTCAAGGCCAACGTTTTTGTTTTACAATTAAAATTCTTTATGATTTTTTCCAGTTTCTTGCTCATTAGTTAGTTCACCAACGCTATTGTTTATTGGATAACTCTTTGAAGAGCCTGTACTGTCGCGTAAGACCGATCAGCACTAAGATTAAAAATAGTAATTCCGAAAGGACTTGAATATTTTTAAGCACTAATATTATCGGCTCCCAAATTTGCATTTTAAACCCTGTCTGTTTATCTGCCAAGTTAAGGTTAATGGCTAACGTGACAACCGGGCTCGTGACGACGTACCTTTGCAGGAAATTGTGCATGATAAGAACGGTAAATGATGTAGCATATATGGGCACGCTCGGTAATATCCAACGCCAGCTCTCGGCTAAGTCA
>NZ_JBTSLF010000196.1:0-4390 GCF_054640775.1 Candidatus Aquicultor sp.
GGTCTGCTGTTGCTTTCAATCCATTGTAAGTAGCAAGAGAAATCTTCTGTAATTTGTATGCCCTTATTAATAATGCAAAAGCGCTAACACCAAATAATTTTGCCGTTTGGAAAACATTGTTGAATGAATTGTAAACTGTGTTAGAAATTTGATCCATTAATGCTAAAGGCATAAGAGCATTCGCGGCAACTTCATTGCAAAACAATTCTATCGGGTTAAGGTTGTCCTTTTTAGTCAAGCCAATTTCAATTTCATTTGAGATACCCGATTCAGCTATCCAGATATGCGCCAATTCATGCACTAATGTAAAAAGTTGTGGGGCATTCCAATCGTCGGAATTGATAAAAACAAAGGGGGCATAGTTATCTATAACTGCAAAGCCCTGTAATTCTTCGTTATCCAATAACAGCCTTGAATGAATAAAGCTTGTACGTGAAATAAATATTCCTTTAGCTTCAGCTTTGTTGATCCATTCTTTTATTGGATTGTCGGTTGTGTAATTTGCGGGTGAGATTTTAAGAGTTTTTAAAATATCGTTAGCAACCTCCAAAGGATTTGAATGAATAGAGTATTTCCCAACAAAAGATAATTGCTTCTCATTATTTTCCTGGTACACATCACTTATCCAGGTTTGCTTTTGTTGTATTTCCCTAATAATAAAGAGAGAAGCCGTGCTAAGCGGTTTAGCGTTTGGCTTACGAAAATCTTGCAAAGGTTTAAAGTCACGGGGTACATCGGGTAAGAAAAAAAGTGCAAAAGGTCTTCGGTAAGCTTTTGCCAATGTTTCTGCCTGCCGTATGGTAGGTTGAGTTATTCCATCTTCCCATTCTTTTAGCTGGTTAGGATTTTTTAAAACTTTAGCAGCGGCTACTTCCAAAGACATACGGGCGGATTCTCTTGCCCATTTAAGTACTTTGGGTGTTATGTAAGCTTTGTCTGCCATTTATTATTCTTTCTTCATCCATTAAAATATACATCAAGTACAGCAATCATATTTTTATATAATTGGTATCATAAATCTAAAACCATTTATACATATTCCCAAGAACAATAATTAAAAATAGAGACACGCCACAATGGCGTGTCTCTATAGTTACACTTACTGCGCCGGTGGCGTCGGCTCATCCGGCGGGGGATTCTCTCCCTCATCCGGTCTATGTCCTCCGCTCATATCCTTTATTACCCTTGCCGAGATATACTCATTATACATCTCCGGATTAGCCTCGCGGGGGATTTCCATCATTCTGTCGATGTCCCCTTTCAAGATGTCGTCCGCAGTTGCAAAGGCTTCATCCATCGCTGTGTTCGCGCTCGACTTTTCATTGCCGCTCCCCTTATGCGCTTCTTTCGCACCGTTGTAGGCGTCAATATTCACCTTAACCGCGTCAACCTTTGCCGCCGGTGTTCCGTAATCGCCAAGACTGGTTTTATTCGTCTCAAGCAGATTGTAGAGGATACCCACCTTCTGCTCAAACTCCGTCTGGTTAAGTTTATTTAACGAAGCACGCGTTACCTTATACGTAAGCTTTTTCATCTCTTCAAGACTATTTTTTCTTGCGTATGAGTGCAGCGCTCCGGTTGCCGGAACTAAAGAAGTTACCAGTGCTATCTTCGCTTTCTCCCTCGCCTCGATCTTCCCGGCTACTACCTCCTCCTTTTTTTTGCTCTTGGACTTTATCAGTCCTACGGCTTCGGTAAACTTTCCGAATGCCGCTGCAAGCGCCGGTATCGCGCCGATGATCTCCGTAAACCGCTTCTCAAAAGCTATTACGGCTCCGTACATTACTAACTTGTTTTCCTGGTGGGGTGTCATAAAGACTCCTTTTATTTTGTTGTTTGAAATATCGCGTCAGCCGGTTTTTCCGGCAGCGCGGGTTTGGTAAAGTATTTACCTTTTTCAATCTCTTTTGAAGAAAAACAACAATTTTAGCCTAAATTCACAACTTTTCTCATTTTTCGCACACTTTTCAAATCACTTCGCACAACTTTCAAAACACATTACATGATTTTCAACTAATATCGCGCCAGAGGCTAATCTAAACCCCGGGGGGTACATTATTCATCCACCTCAGGCACAACCATTATTATCGACACGCTTCCCTCGATAGGTCTCTATAACCATAACTTTTTACCGCGCCGGAGGCGCCGGCTAATCCGGCTAAAGATTCCCTCATTATCCGTTTTATACCCCACGACCGAATCCTTAATTAACCTAGCGGAGAGAAACTTATTATATATCTCCGGATTATCTTCACGGAGAATTTCCATTAAGCAGTCGATGTCTCCCCTTAAAACGTAATCTGCAGCTGAAAAGGCTCTATTTATCTCTATATAAGTGCGTGATCTTTCAGAACCACTCTCTTCATGTGTGTTTATGGCGGTATTAAATGCATCTATCTTTTGTTTGAGAATAACAATTTTTGAGGCATCTATCCCGTACTCTCTTAGATTTGCTTTATTCGCATTAAGCAGTTTATAAAGAATAGTTATTTTCTGTTGAAGATCCGTTTGGTTTAGTTTGTTTAACGAACCCCGCGTTATTTTAAACGTCATCCTTTTCTCCTCAGCAAGTCTTTTATTCCTTGCATAGGAAGATAGCGCCCCGGTTGCCGGAACTAAAACTGCAATTAATGCAAACCTTGCGTCTTGTATTAATTCGAACGTACCTGTAGCAGTTTCTTCCTCGTTTTGGCTCTTAAACTTTATCAAACTTACTGCTCTGGCTAAATTACTAAACGCCCTCTCAAGCGCCGGAATTGCTGATACCTCCTTCGTAAATCTTTTCCCGAATTTGATTACAGTCCCATACATCTCTAACTTATTTTCCTGGTGTGGTGTCATTCAGACCTCCCTTTATTATGGAGTTTGAAATTATGGAATGGCGGATTTTTCCCGCCTTCCCTATTTGTAAAGTAGTTATTTCCTCTCTCTCCTTTGAAGAAAAACAACAATTTTAGCCTAAATTCACAACTTTTCGTGTTTTTCGCGCACTTTTTAAGACACTTCGCACGACTTTCAAAACGCTTCGCACGACTTTCATTTTGCGTCGCATCACTTTTCAATCACTTCGCACGACTTTCAAAACACTTCGCACGACTTTCATTTTGCGTCGCATCACTTTTCAATCACTTCGCACGATTTTCATTTTGCGTCGCATCACATTTCAATCACTTCGCACGACTTTCAAAACACTTCGCACGATTTACAAAACGCTTCGCACGGTTTTCATTTTGCGTCGCATCACTTTTCAATCACTTCGTACGACTTTCAAAACACCTCGCACGACTTTCGAAACACTCCGCACGACTTTCAAAACACCTCGCACGACTTTCGAAACACTTCGCACGGTTTTCAAAATACCTCGCATTGCTTACAAAATACTTTCCATCATTTTCAAATTACCTCGCGCGGATTTCAAATTACCTCCCATAACCACAAAATCGGTTCGCAGGTTTGTAGTAGTTATTCTCCTTTATTTTCTTTTTCATGCCGAAAAAAAAGTACGCGTTTCGTGAGTTTTAAAATCCAACATGCGGCAAATATTCTTTAAATCTTTGAAAGTACTTTTTGAATTGTAAGAAGTGAGTTTTAAGTTTTTGGAGAATTTATTGTTCGGAATAAAATGATGAGAGATTGAACGGAATATTATTTTACCAGCTTCATCTGCGGATGAATTTTTTGAAAAGGGATAACTATCGTTAGTCCATTTTGAAAATCTTTTTTGTAACCAACCTAACAAATAAAACATACCACCCGGTCAAATTGTTATTCTGATAAGCGAAACTAAGAAAATTTATATGTGATGTCAAGAACTAAATAAAAATTTTATGCACCTGCCATTCGGGAAATAGTAAAACGAAACAGAATAATTGCTCTTCAAGTTGTAAGAAATCAGAATACAGAAGTCAGAATAAATTACATTCTGACTTCTCTTCCAATCTTTTAATCTTGCAATCTTGCAATCTTTATCTGTACTCTTCCACCGGGGGACAACTGCAAACTAAATTTCTATCTCCGAATGCATTGTTCACTTTAGCTGTTGCAGGCCAGAATTTAAATTGTTTCGTCCATGTGGTCGGGAATGCCGCTTCTTCACGAGAATAGTTGTGCTTCCATTCCGTAGCGGAGACTGCGTGCATGGTGTGTGGTGCGTTTTTAATTACATTATCTTCTTTATCGGCAGCACCGTTTTCAATTGCATCCATTTCTTTTTTAATAAGGATCATCGCTTCGCAGAAACGGTCTAATTCTTTTTTTGATTCGCTTTCCGTCGGCTCTATCATTACTGTTCCGTGAACCGGGAAAGAAATTGTCGGCGCATGGAATCCGTAATCCATTAACCGCTTTGCAATATCTTCCACTTCAACATTCGCTGTTCTTTTAAAATCGC
>NZ_JBTSLF010000197.1:0-4390 GCF_054640775.1 Candidatus Aquicultor sp.
GACCGCAGCAATTCTGCAACAGGTGAAAAGCTGGAGTTGGACATGAACACCATCCCTGACCGCATGCGACAGGCGGGGTTTCAGGGATCAGACAACGCTTTGTATTATGCTTTAGCCCACGTCTATAATTTTGGCCCGGACAGAGAAATGCCGGATGATGGAGCTGGATCTTTAGCCATCTTAAATACTCAGAGAGACGAGATTTACAACTGGTTTGATAACGAGATAACCAAGGTTAAGAACATTTTAAAAACGAACCCCCAAGCCACAGTAACGGCTATAACCAATGATGGACGAGACCGGTGTGGATTTCGGTTAGGCCCTGCGATTACGGATAAATTAAAAGAGTTTGGAGACCGAGTACAGATGGGGACAATCCTTCCTGAAAGTGAGTATTAAGCTTTGGAAGGACAGGCCGCCAACGGACAAGCAGCCGAGGCTTATCAGTCCGTGGAATCGGAACTTGAAACCGCCAGCCGGATCAACAATCTGGTCAGCCTGCAGGCTTAATCAGTCTATATAATCATCAGTGGTAAAAAAGTAATGGCCGGATAGGACGCTATCCAGCCATTACCTCACAATTTCTCCAACCAGATCTATGGCACGCACCTTTCGAATACATTCAGGGCAGTAATCCCGATCCAAATGGACCTCCAGAGATTTATCAACGCTGGCCTGGAAATACTCCAAAAAGGCCTTGAAGGCAAAAGGGCGTCCGCAAGAACGGCATTTGATCAACTCCAAACTTTTCTCGATATCTCCAGTCTCTTTCTTTCCGTCCTTCAATATCTCTAATAAGGTTTTAATGGGAAGCGGGCTGGTTTGCCCCACCGGACATAAAGAGGCCTGACACATAGTATGGACCAGATTTTCCAATCGTTCCAATTCGGTTCCCTCATGCTGATCCTCGGCAATAGCAGTTAATATTTGGAACATCTTTGGTAATCCCAGCCGGCAGGGGAAACAATGTCCGCAGGACATGGTTAGGCAGAATTTGATATAATCCCTAGCATTTTTTATCAATTCATCCCCATTATTCATCCTCTCCCCTCTTTTTCCGAGTGGTTCCCCGTTTTTTTTCATGAGCCACGGCTAACAAAAAACATAACAGCATCCGGAAACTTTTAAAAGCAGTTTTTTATTTTGCATTGAAAAGAATAACAGGAAAAATATTCTTGCCTTAACCATTAACAATTTCTATGATGGTATTTATAGATAGAAATGAAAAAGATGGGATATGAGAAAAGAAATCTATAGTCTTTGCTTTATGTGCTCCGTCCGTTGCCCGATCCAGGTGACGGTGGAGAACGGAAAGATCGTTTGGCTCCAGGGGAATCCTCATGTGCCGGGGATTGATGGGGCCATGTGCGCCAAAGGGTCCGCCGGGCCAGCCTTACAAAACGATACGGAGCGCCCTCAATATCCCATGATCCGCACCGGCCCCAGAGGTTCAGGGCAGTGGAAGCAGGTGACTTGGCAAGAGGCCCTAAATTTTATAACCGAGAAACTGAAAGAGATCATCCGGCAATACGGCCCCCAAAGTGTGGTCTGGGGAGAACGGGCCAATTTGATTACCGATCTGAGCAAGACTTTTATGAAGGCCCTGGGCTCCCCCAATCATTTCACCCATGAAAGTCTGTGTAAAGGCTCCTTGAATACGGCCTTCCGTTCACTGACCGGCTATCCGGACACCCGAATCGGCCTCGATTATAAAAATACGCACCATATCGTTTTATACGGCCGGAATATTTTTGAATCCCTGGAGATCAAAGCGGTCAATCAACTGATGGAAGCCCTGGATAAGGGGGCCAAAATGACTTATCTGGATCCGAGAGTCACGGTCACCGCCGCCAAGTCCCATCGGTATCTTCAGATTCGTCCGGGGACTGACCTGGCCTTCAATTACGCCTTGATACACGTCATCCTGAAAGAAAATCTTTACGACCGGGACTTTGTAAGCCGCTGGATTTCAGGTTTTAAGGAACTTCGGACTTTTGTTGCGCCCTATACCCCTGAATGGGCTGAGAAGGAAACCGGGATCCAGATCCAGCAGATCATCGACCTGGCCCGAGAGATGAGTGCCGTCAAACCGGCCGGCATCTTCCACTTCGGGTACCGCGCTTCCCATCATATCCATGAATGTTATTTCCGGCGTTCCATTATCATACTAAACGCCCTGATGGGGAATATCGAGGCCAAGGGGGGCTTGTTCATCAAAAAAGGGTTGAGGGATGTTGGGGTTAAAGAGGTTCGAAAATTAGCCGAAGGGGATTTCCCCAAACTCCAGGCCGAACGGTTCGATGGTGCCGGAAATAAAAAATTTCCCATCGTTGATCCGGGCAATGGAGTGGCTCAGATGTTCCCTTTGGCCGTCCTGAAGGGAGAGCCCTACCCGATCAAGGCTTTTTTTTGTTACCGCTTTGAACCTTTTCATTCCCTCCCGGATCAGAACCTGACTAAGAAGGCCTTTGAAAAACTGGACCTCATCGTGGCCATTGAGGTCAATTACAGTGAGACGGCCTGGAACGCCGATGTGATCCTGCCTGAAACCACCTATCTGGAAAGAACCGATCCGGTGCAGGTGGTCCAGGGCTTGAAACCTCAATTTTTTTTGCGACAGCAAGCGCTGCCTCCCCTGTACAACAGCAAACCAGGTTGGGAGATCCTCAAGGGATTGGCCGATCGTTTGGGAATAGGGGAGCATTTTCCTTTTAATACCATTGAGGAATTGCTGGACATACAGCTTCAAGACACCGGGGTGCATAAAGAGGACTTTCAAAAGAAAGGCTTTGTCGATTTTTCGAACAAAGAAATTTTCTGGGATCGAAAAGAAGGGATCGAGTTCAAGACCCCTTCAGGAAAGATTGAGCTGGTTTCCAGCCTATTGGAAGAAAACGGCTTTCCCTCTTTTCCCCCTTATCAGCCGGTGCCGCCTCCATCCGAGGGTCGTTTTAGATTAACCGTTGGCCGATGTGCGGTTCATACTCATGGGTCCACGGAAAACAATCCATACCTGAATGAATTGGTGCCGGAAAACCGGCTTTGGATCAACACCCAGGCCGCTCAAAGATCGGGCATCCAAGACGGCGACTTGGTCGAAGTGGCTTCCAGCCAGGGAAAGGAACGGATCAAGGCCTTGGTAACCGATTATATTCATCCGGAAGCGGTCTTTATGCTCCACGGTTTCGGCCGCCGGGTCCCGGCCCAAACCCGTTGTCTCAATCGTGGGGCATGTGACGCCATGCTTCAGGAGAATATCTCCGATCCGGTTGGAGGAAGCCCGGCGTTGCACCATACTCTGGTGACTGTAAGGCAGGTGATGAAAGATACATAAATACATAGAGACATAGAGACCTTTGAAAAATGTTCGATTTTGGTCAAGGTCAAGGAAGGCGAAAATTTCAACCGCAGGAATATATGAAATATTTCGAGGATTAAAATTTGAGTCTGACGTAGAGCTTAGGCAAAAGGGGATTTTTTTTTGCTCCCACCAGAAAGGCTGGTCCATTTAGCAGTCTAACGAGACCCCATTTTTTTAAAAAAGAGATGGGGATTTTTTTAACTATCTCTAATTGAGGTTCTTATGAAATCTTTAGTGCCGGTAGAGGTTATTGAGAAAAAGATTTTATCTATTCGTAGTCATAAAGTAATGTTGGATTCTGAACTGGCTGAGCTTTATGGAGTACCGACAAAAGTCTTAAAGCAAGCGGTAAAACGAAATATTAAACGTTTCCCGGATGATTTTATGTTTGCTCTTACATATCAAGAAGTTAGAAACTTGAGGTCACAAATTGTGACCTCAAGTCCATCCTCCTGGGGCGGGTCTCGCTATTCTCCAATGGCTTTTACCGAGCATGGGGTGGCCATGCTATCAAGTGTGTTGAACAGCGAAAGGGCCATAGAAGTCAATATATTAATCATAAGGGCATTCATAAAATTAAGGGAAATGATCGTTTCCCAGAAAGACCTGGTCCGACGATTGGATGATCTGGAGAAAAAGTACGATGGTCAGTTTAAGATCGTCTTTGATGCCCTTCGGGCTTTGATAACCCCGCCAGTCAAGCCCAAAAGAAAGATTGGATTTGATCTAAAGGAAAAACAGGCCCGATATGGTAGGAAGGGCATTCGGAAAAAATAACAGAGGTTGACTTTAACTGTTTGTTATGGTTTAAAATAGAGCAAATAGCCATTAGCACCCCGCTGTCAGGCTAAGCCTTTTTTAACGATTTTTTTCTGAATGCTGAGCGCTAATCGCTGACAGCTCTCAAACCCGAAAGGCAGGTCCATGAAGCAGTCCCCCAAGACCCCATTTCTTGAAAAAGGAGATGGGGTTTTTGTTTTGGGGGGATGATAGCGCCTTCAAATTGAAATTTCTTTTTTGGCAACTTAG
>NZ_JBTSLF010000198.1:0-4355 GCF_054640775.1 Candidatus Aquicultor sp.
CAGGCACCGATTGAACTGGCCGGTTATGGAATGACGTCGGATGCCACTCACTTTGTCGCCCCCAATTTGGAAACGGTTCAAAGATGCATCGGGCAGGCTATCGCCGACGCGGGCCTCCAGCCCTCAGATATCGATGCCGTGAACGCCCATGCTACTTCCACAAAAGTGGGGGATAAAGTGGAAGTCGATGCCCTGCATAATATCTTCGGCCCGAACCTTCCTCCGGTATCGGCCAATAAATCACAATTGGGCCATGCCATGGGGGCCTCCAGCGCCATTGAGGCCATTTTGGCTATGGAAGGGTTGCTCAAAGATACTTTACTCCCCACGATTAATTATCTCCCTGATCCCGGTATTGAACTGGATTGCGTAGCGGAAGGGGCCAGAAAATTTAAGGGAGAATTTGTGCTGAAAAATGCCCTGGGCTTCGGCGGTTGTAATTCCTGTCTGATTTTACGCCGGCTGCTATAAAGGATGTGCAGTAAATCATGAAAGCACCTAAGAACAGAAAAGTATTTGTCGTCGATTACGGAACGGCTACCCCACTGGGAAGCACCTTTGCCAAGACCTGGAAACGGGCCGTCAAGGGGGAGGCCGGCTTCCGAAAAGTGACCCGGTGTCAGGTGGAATCCGCCTGTAACATCGTTGGCGAGATTCCGGACTGGAATCCCCTGGACCTTGATTTTATCGATGCCAAAGAAATGTACAATTGGAATGCTGGTTTTGTCATCCTGACTATGGCCGTCTGCCAGGAGGCTCTGGAAAATGCGGGGATTACCATGGATGACCGGATAGCGCCGCGAATGGCCTGTCTTATCGGTTCAGCCCTGAATGGACCGGACGCCTTCCGAATCGCCATGCAAGATCTGGAACACCGCGGCCCACTCCGGGTAAGCCCTTATCTGCTGCCCAATTTGTGTGCCAATGTACCGGCAGGAAAAGCCGGTATGCTCCTGAAATTTACCGGCCCCATCTTCTCTCCCCAGGGGGCCTGCGCCTCAGGCAACCATGCCATCGGCCTTGGGGCCCGAATGATCCGGGACGGGGATTGTGATTTCGTGCTGGCCGGCGGCGCCGATGCCCCCATCCTGCCGGAACTGATTCACGGCTTTGCCAATATGAATGCCACCATCAAGGTCCACCCGGAAGATCGTGCTTATTCGGATCCGGGCCAAGCCTCCCGTCCTTTCAGTTTTGACCGCAAAGGGTTTGTCCTTTCGGAAGGGGCAGGAGTGGTCGTTCTGGCGGCGGAAGAGCTGATAAAAGCCTATGGCCTCAAGGCCCGGGCCGAAGTTTTGGGGGTCGGATGGACTTCGGATGCCTATCATTACACCAGCCCCAACCCCACCACTATTATCCGGGCCATCCGGGAAACCATCGAGGATGCCGGTCTGCAACCGGGAGACATCCAATATATCAATGCCCACGGCACTTCTACGCCCAAAGGCGATCGGACGGAAGTAAAATGTTTGCGGGAAGTTTTTGGCAAAGCGATAGGAAAAATCCCGGTATCTTCGAACAAGTCCCAGTTGGGACACACCCTGGGGGCGACCGCGGCCATTGAAGCCGCATTGACCATTGAAGCCATGGGGAAGGGGTTGATATTACCGACTATTAATCATCTTCCCGATCCCGATTTTTCCGATATTGATGTCGTGTCCAACGTGTTGCGCAAAACAAATTATGAAATTGCCCTTTCCAATGCCTTCGGGTTTGGCGGAACGAACTGCTGTGTAATTTTTAGGGGGGTATAAGCATGCGGCCCAAACCATTTCGGCCTGAACTATTAAATAATGACCCAAAGTTCGTCCGCGACGGATCGACGGGATTGATCTGGCACCGTTCCACTTATCGAACCTTATACGCCGACACCGATCGCTCGGAAGTGGTCTACCATTCCAACTACCTGCGTTTTTTCGAATTCGGACGAACTTCTTTGATGCGTGATTTTGGTTACCCCTATAAAGAAATCGAAGCCAGCGGATTTGTTTATCCGATTATCGATTTAAAAATCGGGTTTTATTCCCCTTTGTATTATGATGATTTAATGGTTATCCATACCCGCCCGACCCACTTGGAACGGGTGCGTTTGCAGTTTGACTACCTGATCACCCAGGCGGAAACCGGCCGGATCGTTTGCATCGGTTTTACCAAACACTGTGCCTTGAATGCCAAAGGTCTTCCCGTGGCCGTCGATTCCAAAACGGTTGAGCTTTGGAAATCCTTCCCCGACAATTAATGGTCTTAATATAATATTTTCCAAATTTAGATAATAAGTTGTTTCACCGCAGAGCCGCAAAGGTCGCAGAGAAGAACATTTTTTTGCTTTCCGTTGAGAGGACGGAAAACAAAAAGAGCTTTTTTCATTTGCCGCCTCTCACCGGCAAATGAAAATCTTATCTCAGTGTTCTCCACATCTCGAACGAGTCACGCCTCTGGCGTGACGAGTGGGCGGTGAAAAAATGTTTTGTGATGTAACCTATCTTATGCTCTCGTGAATATGGAACCCTTAAAAAATAAAAAAATGCGTTACCCTTTGGAAATCGAGGTCGATGATTATTTATTCGGCCATCACTTCGAAGGTCGGTGTGTTTTACCAGCCGTTGAAGCCCTGATCATCCTGGCCAAGGCCGTTCAAACCCATTTTCCCAACATGGATATGGGTTGTTTGAATAAGGCCCGATTTCCCCGCTTTCTAATTATTCCCCCGGAAATGCGTCATCTCCCGGTTATAATAGAATTAGATCGTACACCAAACGGAGGTATTTCAGCCCTGCTGATGACCTCGGTAAGATCCAAGACCGGCGGCATCGGCCGCAATCTGGAACATGCCCGGGTGGAATTTTTTTTGGACCTTTCTACTCCCTTTTCTTCGCCCCCCTTGACTGAGATAGAGGATCCTGAAGGACCGGCCATCACGGTGACAGCTGGATCGATTTACCCCGTATTGATTCCTTTCGGGAAAGCCTTTCATAATATCATCAGCCCCGTATCCCTTTGGCCCGGAGAGGCTTCGGCCCACATCTCCGGCGGAGAAGAAGGTCCGGAGGATACACTTCTTGGCTCCCCCTTCCCTCTTGATGCCGCCTTTCATGTGGCTTGTATCTGGGGACAACGTTTTACTGAGCAGGTCCTCTTCCCAATGGGTTTTGAAAATAGGATTATTCACCAAAGAACTAAAAAAGGCGGTGTCTATCATGGCCGGATTTTTCCGGGAGGAAGCAGGCAAAACGTTTTCATGTTTAATGCCCTGATTATTGATGAGCAAGGAACTGTCTGTGAGGAAATCCGGGGAATCCAAATGCAGGACGTATCCCAAGGCCGTCTGCATCCGCCCTTATGGATCAAGGAGTTAGGACCAGCTTGACAGCCTGAAAATTGGGTTTGAGTTTGGAGAAGGTCGGTCCTGGTCAGACACTTGGCGGAGTTGATGATCTAACGCTACGTCTCTTTAGCCGCGGATCTTATGCGGTCTGGTGCAGGCGTTGGTTCTGCAGATTTTATCTTTATATCCGATCATAATCTTCCGGTTCTGAATCAGGAATCTTTTTGAGTACCTTCTGAAATTTTTTCAAACTTGCCCTTTTGGCCCTTGCTTCAATGTATTCTTCAGTCAATAGCGCGGACATTTTTTCTGCCGCAGCAGAGGCTACAAACTGATTAATGGAAATCCCATCTCGTTTAGCTAATTGTCGTATCTGTTCATGGAGAGACCTTGGGATGCGCAGACTTAAAGCACTCATGATAGTACTCCTATTTCGGTTAGGAATTCTCTTGGATCAAGAATTTTCAAACCGAACTTATTGACGTTTTTGAAATGACGTTTATTGTACGTTATAATTGCATCGCAGCCACCTGCCACTGCAACTTCCAGAACTAGATCATCGGATGGATCCGGCAAGAAAGGACGCCAGAGAAAAAAAATATCTTGCCGATCTCCCACGTAACAAAAAAAGTCAATAAAATCGCTGATGTCTTTTTCGGTGATATAAGAGGGAAGCCTTCCCCGCCTTAAAACATCTTCATATTCAATAATCAGAGGAACCGATATCGCCACAGAAAACCTTTCTGCCGGCAGAAGAGATACCAATTTGTAGGAGGCACCACGTCGGGATTTTAAAGCTGAAAAAAGTACATTGGTATCTATCACGACTTTCATGTGGTATTATATATCATACCATCAATTTATGGTCAAGTTTTTTTGGGGGGCAGAACAAATCGGGCGAGCGGTGCTTAGATCGGCTCGCCGTTCCCGTTGCGCGCAGGACGACGGGAATGCGGCTTTGACCCGTGGCACGTATTTGACGCCATGATTTATGATTCTCAGGGCTCTATCTGTGAATAAATCCGGGGCA
>NZ_JBTSLF010000199.1:0-4309 GCF_054640775.1 Candidatus Aquicultor sp.
TTCCAATGGAGGCACCCATGATGGCCACGGGTTTTTCTTCAAAGGGGCTCGTCCCATATGGTCTTGAGGCCGCGTCGAGGGCATTTTTCAAAACCCCGGGCACGGAATAATTATATTCCGGGGTTACAATAAGAATTCCATCCGCTGCTATTATTTTGGCCTTAAATTCTTTTACTTTTTCATGGGGCGTATTCTCCAGGTCCTGATTGAAGGGAGGGATGCCTTCCAGATCGAATATCTCCAATTCCACTTCTTTCGGAACAACCTCTCCCGCTGTCCTTAAAAGCATTTTGTTAAAGGACCCTTTCCGGAGACTTCCGGCAAAACCTAGTATTTTAATCTTTTCGTTTCCTTTATCCGCCATATCAGACCTCCTTTTTTCGTCAGGAAGTTTCTTTCCATGTCATTGCTCCATAAAAAAAAGATAATACAGCCCCTGAAAGATGTCAAATCGTTACCAACCTTCCCTGTGGGGGAAAAGGAAGTAACGGGAGATAGGAATGCCCGTCAAACAATGATCTCCAACTCGGCCTCGATCTCCACCGGGATATTGAAGGGCAGTTCGGCCAGGCCCACGGCCGACCGGGCGTGATCTCCTCTTTCGGGGCCATATAATTCAAAAATAAGATCGGAGAAACCGTTGATCACCGAGGGCATTTGATTAAAGCCCGGGGCGGCATTGACCATCCCGAAAACCCGCAACCAGGCACTGATCCGGTCCAGATCCCCCAGAATCCTTTTTAAATCGCCGAGGATGGATAAGGCTGTCAATCTGGCCGCCTGATATCCTTGTTCCAATGATACTTCGGCCCCTACCTTGCCCAGGGGTTCGGCGATGGAGCCGTCGGGATTCTGGGGTGGATGGCCGGAAACAAAAACCCGGTTGCCTCTGATCCGGACCCAGGAAAAGGGCAGTTTCACCCCTGCCGGGGCCTTGACCGGTTCCGGAAGGACCAGCCCCATGGCTTTTAATTTTTCTTCAACCTTGATTGGATTCTCATTTTTCTCCGTCATAACACTACCTCCTGAATTACTGGGTTTATTTCAAAAGATTTTACATCCCTGTTGAATATTGTTAAAACCCCCCATTCCATAGGGCCGGATTTTAGTTTAACTCTCGACTTCTTCTCTTTGTTTTGTTATAAATGGTAGCCGAAAAACGGGCATTACATCAAGAGAAAAACCTTTTCCTTGACCTTGGACAAAATTGAACGTTTTTCAAAGGGCTCCTATTGTAATAGTCAAGGAAGTGCTTTCTAAATAGTAATGGAGAAAACATGAATCGGAAAACAAAACCAGAAAAAACCCTGTTGACCGAAAAGGAATCCAACACGTCCTCCCCTTCTGAGGACAAGAATGTGTCCATCCGGGCGCTCCCCCTTCCCCTGGCCTATGGCGCTCCACCCCTTGATAATCTGGATGTCCTGCAGGGGATGCGTATTGATGCCATCCAAGGGGGCGGGACGGAGCAGATAGCCGTTCAGCATAAAAAAGGAAAACTCTCCGCCCGGGAACGTATCGATTTGCTTTTGGATGAAGGGTCTTTTGAAGAATTCGACCTCCTGAAAACCGGGCGGGGGGGTGCATTTGGAAAAGAACGCAATTATCCGGGGGACGGCGTGATTACCGGTCATGGGACTATCGATGGTCGGGAGGTCTTTGTCTTCAGCCAGGACTTTACCATGGTTGGCGGATCATTGGGAGAGGCCCATTCTCAAAAAATCTGTAAGGTCATGGATCATGGCGTCCGGGTGGGGGCCCCGATAATCGGTCTTAATGACTCGGGAGGGGCGCGCATTCAGGAGGGCGTGGACGCCCTGGCGGCCTATGGTGAAATCTTTAATCGCAACGTCCTGGCCAGCGGGGTGGTACCCCAAATCTCCTGTATTATGGGCCCCTGTGCCGGCGGGGCGGTTTACAGTCCGGCTATGACCGACTTTACTTTCATGGTGGAGCATACTTCCAATATGTTTGTTACCGGACCTAATGTGGTCAAGACCGTGACCCATCAGGAAATCAGTTCCGAGGATTTGGGCGGGGCCGCGGTTCACAACCAGAAAAGCGGGGTAGCCCACTTTGCTTTTCCAAATGATATCCTTTGCCTGAGAGAAGTCAGGCGTCTGATTAATTATCTTCCATCGCATAACCGGCAAAGGGCGCCTATTCTGGATCTAAGGGACCCGGCCGATCGGATGGACCCGGCCCTGGACTATCTGGTCCCCATCAACCCCAATCAAAGTTATGACATGAAGGTCCTGATTCACAGCATTCTCGATGGTGCGGAGTTTATGGAAATTCAGGCCCGTTTTGCTCAGAACATCCTCTGCGGTTTCGGCCGCCTGGGCGGACAGACCATAGGTCTTATTGCCAATCAGCCGGCCGTCCTGGCCGGGGTATTGGATTCAAACGCCTCGAACAAGGCCGCCCGATTTGTCCGTTTTTGTGACGCCTTCAATATTCCTTTGATTTGTTTGGTGGATGTCCCCGGTTTCATGCCCGGGCCGGAGCAGGAACACGGAGGAATCATCCGCCACGGTGCCAAGCTGCTTTATGCCTTTGTCGAAGCCACGGTCCCCCGGATTTCGGTTATTGTTCGCAAAGCCTATGGGGGGGCTTATGTGGTCATGAATTCCAAGCATATCCGCTGCGACATCAATTATGCCTGGCCAACAGCCGAAATCGCCGTACTGGGCCCCAGGGGAGCGGCCGAAGTCATTTATCGAAAAGAAATTCAAAAGGCCCCCGATCCGGAAGCCCTTTTGTCCCAAAAAACTGAAGAATACCGTCAGACCTTCGCCAATCCCTTTCTGGCCGCCCAAAGGGGTTATATCGACGATGTCATTTTCCCTCGAAGTACCCGGCATCGCCTGATTCGAGGGCTTCAGGTTTTGGAAGGTAAGCAGGTCAACAAGCCGTTACGAAAACACGGCAATATTCCTTTGTGAGGTGTCTTTCATGTTTGACAAAATCCTCATTGCCAATCGAGGAGAAATAGCCGTTCGGGTCATCCGGACCTGTAAACGTTTGAATATCGGGACCGTGGCCGTTTATTCGGAGATGGATTCCAGATCTCTTCATGTCCAGGAGGCGGATGAGGCCTTCTTATTGGGATCGGCCAGATCGGAGCATTCTTATCTGAATAAAGAAAAAATTATCGCCCTGGCGTTACAGGAAAAATGTCAGGCCATTCATCCCGGATACGGGTTCCTTTCCGAAAATTCGGAATTTGCCCGCCTGGTTTCGGAAGCCGGATTGATTTTTATCGGGCCTCCGGCCTCGGCCATAGCCCTTCTGGGGGATAAAATCGCCTCAAAAAAACTGGCCATAAAATCCGGCTTGCCGGTAGTTCCCGGGCCGGATTTTGCCCTGTCGGACCGTCATAAGATTGAGGACCTGGCCGACAAAATCGGCTTTCCTCTGTTACTCAAGCCTGCGGCCGGAGGCGGAGGCAAAGGCATGCGGATCATCAATCACCGGGAAGAATTGGCAGCCGCCTTGAAAGCCTGTCAGGAAGAAACCCGTAAGGCTTTTGGTGATGACCACATTTTTTTAGAACGTTACCTGGAAAAACCCCGTCACATTGAAGTTCAAATTCTGGCCGACTCTTTCGGCCGGGTGATTCATCTCGGGGAGAGAGAATGTTCCATTCAACGGCGTTATCAAAAGGTCATTGAGGAAACCCCCTCCATGGCCCTGTCCGAGACCCAAAGAAGGGAAATAGGCGAATTGGCCTGTACCCTGGCTCGTGAGGCAGGCTATGTCAATGCCGGCACCGTGGAATTTTTGATGGATAAGGAGGGGGCTTTTTATTTTTTGGAGATGAACACCCGCCTTCAAGTAGAACATCCGGTGACCGAATGGGTCACTGGTCTGGACTTAGTAGAACTTCAACTCAGAATCGCCGCCGGCCAACCCCTTCCTCTGCAGCAAAAAGATGTTAAATTCCAAGGATGGGCCATCGAAGCTCGGATCTGTGCCGAGGATCCCTCGCGGGGTTTCCTGCCGGCCACGGGGATGATCACCCGGTCTGCGGTTCCAAAGGGGAAAAATATCCGCTTGGACAGCGGGATCGAGGCCGGCAGTCTGATCAGCGTTTATTATGATTCACTCCTGGCCAAAGTATCGGCCTGGGGAGAAACCCGTGAGGAAGCCCGCGAGACCCTGGTCCAGGCTTTGAACGGCTATCATTTGGAAGGGGTGACCACCAATTTAGATTTTGTCAACGCCGTGTTGACCCATCCGTCCTTTTCTGATGGGTCATTGTCGACTGATTTTATAGCCGAGCATTTTGAGGAAGGCCGCCGAAAAA
>NZ_JBTSLF010000200.1:0-4301 GCF_054640775.1 Candidatus Aquicultor sp.
AGCGCCTCTTTCATCGGGTGCGCCCCCTTCGTGCGCGCATGCGCACCCGTGCCCGATCCATGCCTTCGACTTTTTCTTCCCGGATGCGCCGCCCGGTTAGGTTCAAGAATACGTCCTCGAGCGTGGGTTTTCTGAGCGAGATCGAGGTAACCGTGGTCTCGAGTCCTTTGATAAGCTCGGGCATGAAGTGGCTGCCGTTTGCCACCTTCAGGGAAAGCTCGCCGTTTACCTCTTGCGCGGTGAGGTCGAATTTATCCTTGATCTCGAGGGAAGCCTTTAGGTTGTCTTCGGTAGCGAGCAGGACGACTTCGCCGCCGATGCTTTCCTTGAGTTCCCCCGGAGTGTTCATTGCGATGAGTTCGCCGTGGTCGATGACGGCGATACGGTCACAGTTTTCCGCCTCGTCCATGTAATGCGTTGTTAAGAAGATGGTGAGGCCGTCGTCTTGTTTAAGCTGCTGCACATAGTCCCAGATGTGGTGACGGGTTTGCGGGTCAAGGCCAAGGGTCGGCTCGTCTAGAAAGAGCACCTTGGGGCGGTGAAGCAAGCCGCGGGCGATCTCCAGGCGGCGCTTCATCCCGCCGGAGAAGGTTTTCACCAGGTCGTGTTGTCGCCCGGAGAGTTCTACAAGCTCGAACACATCGGGGATGCGCCTGTTGCGGTCGGCCTTGCCGATGCCGTAGATCATGGCGTGAAACCTTAGGTTCTCGAGCGCGGTAAGGCGCTCATCAAGGCTGGGGTCCTGGAAGACCAGGCCGATTGATTTTCGCACCGCAAGCTTGTTTTTGACGACATCGAACCCGTTGACGGTAGCGCGCCCGCCCGTCGGGGTTAAAAGCGTGCAGAGCATGCTGATCGTCGTGGTCTTTCCCGCCCCGTTGGGGCCTAAGAAGCCGAATATCTCTCCGCGGTCAATCGTAAAAGAGACCCCTTTAACCGCAGCGGTGCCGTTGTAGTTTTTCATTAACTCTTGTACTTCTATAATCGTGGCACGTACCTCTTCTGTGAAACCTTAGTGTTGTGTCCCGATGCGCTCGTCCTCGGCTGCAACTTCCGGCTCTACCCGTGGCATCTCTGTCTCGGGTGGCAGGAAGGGCTGGCGCCTCGGTCTTCTTTGGGTCTTTTTACCCATAGCAAGCGATCCATAAGCCTCGGACAAGATACTAAGAAGCGCCGAGCGGGGCGGTGATTGGTCGACCGGCTCTTGGGGGTTTTCGTGCATCTCGACATAGCGAAGCGCCTCGTCGACGGCCACCATCCCAGCCCCTTGCGCGTAGTCGTCAAGTTCAAGGTTGGATGCCGTATGCAGCAAAGCCTCGCGAATAAGCTGCGGGGATGCACTTTTATTCGCCTCGAGCAAGAGTGCGATCGTGCCGCTTACATGCGAGGTGGCCATGCTGGTTCCGGTGGCCGACGTGTAGTGGGTGTCGACTTGTTTGCCTGCGCGGGTTCCGGTGCCACGCACCGATACGATATCGACGCCGGGTGCGACCACTTCGGGCTTGAGCCGATCGTCGGCCGTCGGACCTCGTGAAGAGAACTCGGCGACCAGGCCGTTTGCCGTGGCAGCGCCGACCGTTATCGCCATGCGGGCCGCCGCGGGACTGCCTATCGTCCTTCGCGCGGGCCCGTCGTTTCCGGCCGCGATGCAGACCACGACACCGGCCGCGACCGCCATATCGCATAGCTCGCAGAGCGTATCGGTTCCATCGGATGAACCGCTTGAACCGAGCGAGAGGTTAACGATATCTGCCCCTAAATCAACCGCCCATTCGACGGCTGCCATCACATCGCTCGCCCTACCGCTGCCATCGGCCTGCAATACTTTGCCGGCTAGGATGAACGCATCCGGGGCTATGCCTTTGTATTTGCCATCAGAATATATGCCACTGCCCGCGGCGATTCCGGCAACGTGGCTTCCGTGACCGTTGCTGTCTTTAAACCCTTCGAGGGTAAAGTCTTTGGTTGCAACGATGCGCCCTGCAAAATCGGGATGATCCGTGTCGATACCTGTGTCGATTACCGCCAGGGTTACCCCCTTGCCTGTATAGCCGGTCCGCTGGGCTATGGGTGCTCCGAACGAGTCCTCGGACTCGTCAACGACCGCGTAGACCTTCTCGTCATCCTCGATTCTCTCGACCCAGGGCTCCTGGGAAAGCCCTTCGATGTGGCCGGCCGGCAGCAAAAGCGACACGGCGTTCGCCATTTTGATGACGTGTCGGATGCTTACAGAGGGGCGTTTGATAAGCTCTTCTATAAGTTCTTTCTCGAGCATGCGCATCTTTATAATAACGTGCACGTGCTCGTCCATTGGTAGTTTTGAAATTCTTTCGGCCAATTTAGCCGTAACTCGCATGTGTACCTCCTTGTGGGGTAGTTCTGAGTAGTAGTATAAACCGGTACGAATTACCTTGCGTCGACGAAACCGAGCAGCAGGCCGATAGCGACGGCGATAAGCCAGCACACGACCATAAAGCCCAGCGCCTTGCGGTACCCGACCCAGCGCCCCAGCACCGACAGAACCGGAAAATTTATCAATGGTGCGGTAAGCATAAGCGAAACCGCAGCGCCGAGATTCATCCCCTTATTTATAAGGACGTTGAGCAGCGGGATCTCAGCCCCTCCGATAAAATAGAAGGGAATCCCGATAAGGGCGGCTTTGAGCGCCGAGAAACGCCCGCCCAGGAGCGCCTCGACGGTCGCCTTCGGTACCACCACGTCGACGAGGGTCGCCAGGAAAAGACTTAAGAACAGCCATGGCAGCATCACCCTGGCCAGACCGAGCAGGTTGCGCCAGACACCTGCAATCGTCACGCTGCCGCCGGTATTGTCGATATCTTCTGCTGAGACTTCAGAGAAGTCCCGGCTGAAAAGCGTCTCTATATCCGAGTCCATGGCGACCGCCGCAAGCCTCGGCTCTATCAGCTTTACGATAAAAAGCGACAGGGCGTAAGCGAAAAGAAGTGCCACTACCAGGCGTAGTATCATGAATTGTACGCTTACCATCGATGTCATGATAAGGGTTGATAAGCCCGCGCCGGCGCCAGCGACAAAGGTGAGAACCGGCGTCCACTGTGCGCCGCTTCGCCTGGCTATAGCGGCCATGGAAACGCGAAAGGCGGGCGTTGCGGGGATAATGACACCCAGAAACGCGGAAACCAGCGTCTCGCGGTTTTTCATCTGCTGGAGCAATTTGTCCAGCCCGCGGGCGGGGAAATACTCGACGACCACTGCGGACAGTACGAGTGCTATAATAAATAACGGGAGAACGTCGATGACAAAGCCACGGAACGTTTCCAGTATCTGTACAAAGATCAAGGCTACCTCTCCCGATAAAGTATTTTATTAAGTTTAACCGCTTTTCAATAAGGCTTTCAACTTATACCGAGATATTTTAAAATCGTTACAACGATTTTAAGCGCCACGAGACAGCCGTGGCTAAGTGAGAGATGCATGGTACTAGAGAGGGATAGAGATGTCACCTAAACGCGCCCTGCGCCGGATTACGCGCGATAGGCGGGACGCCTTGTGCGATGATGAGCGCCAGTGCAAAGCATTGGCCATAAAAGAAATATTTTTCGCGCAGCCTGAGTTTAAAGAGGCTAAGGCGATACTCTTTTACGCGGCGTTCGGAAGCGAAGTGCCGACGCTCGATATGATGGAAGCCGCCCTGCGGCTCGGCAAAGAGGTCATCTTGCCGATTACCGATATGGAAACCAACACCCTTGTGCTACGACAAGTCTTCGACCTCGAAAGCCTGCAGCCGAGCAAGTACGGCATTCCCGAGCCGGTCATCGAGAAAACCGCTGATTGCGAGGCACGCCGCATCGACCTCGTGCTGGTACCCGGTATGGTCTTTGACGAGGCGGGCAATCGCATCGGCTATGGCGGCGGTTACTACGACCGCTTCCTGCGGCAGCTCGACCCATCTGTCCCCTGGGTGTCCGTTGCGTTCGAGCTGCAGATCGCGCCCCTAATCCCAAAAGAGAGCCATGACCTGCCGGTCGATAAGATCATTACCGAGAAACGGGTTATCGATACCCACGAGGGGCGATTTCGCAGGTCGGAATCCATCTGGGGATATTAGGGCAGAAGCCCGAAGTTCCAAAACACCAGGATAGTGATGGCTGCTGCTGCGAGTGAGCCTGTTATGAGTTGGGCCGGTGTGTGCTTGTTAAGAGTCAGGCGGGCCCAGAACACCGCGGGGATGAAGAGGCAGGCGGGGACCGCGGTGGCGCCGAACAGGACGACGAGGGCGATGGCGGTTGCGGTTGCGCCGGCGGCGTGCAGGCTTATCTTCC
>NZ_JBTSLF010000201.1:0-4278 GCF_054640775.1 Candidatus Aquicultor sp.
TTATGGACAATAAAGCCTTCGGCGATAAAGGTGTGCGGCTTATCAACCTCCAGATTAAAAACCAGCCCCTGGCCGGCAGCATAATTTATTCCACAAATCTTCTCCTCGATCAGGCGGCCGTCTTTCAACCGACTGATACGATCTCCGGCACGGAGGTCGCCTGTCTGCCGAAATCTTCCTAGCCCAATACTTATCGGATGGTCCACGGTAATCAGGAATTCCCCTTCTCCGGTTTCAACCTTCACCAGAGGACTTCGATTGACAAAGATGGTTTTAACCTGGGTTCGAACGGGTTGTCCTTGGGCATCAACTGCCAGGACTTCATCACCGGCAGCCAATTGCTCAATGGCCTTTGTCCCCTTCGGGGTCGTGATGGCGGTCCCGGTTGGAAAGCATCCCCCGCCTTTGTTATGGACAGCCAGGCCATGGGCGAAGAAGGTATTGGGTTGATCGGTCTGGAGATTATAAACCAGTGTCTTTTGATGAATTCTTTCCAAAGAGATGATTCGCTGTCCCGCCAGCCATTTGCCATCAAAGGCCATGACGGTATCCCCTGTTTTTAGGGCCTCGACTGTCTTAAATTTCCCCTGGCCCACATAGAAAGGATGCTCCTCTGTTACTCGAAGGGTGGCCCGGTCGGTTTTTATCAGGCAATATTCCTCTACCTCATGCGTAATAATGAATCGGGCTTTGGTGGAGACTAAGTGGCCGTCAGGCTTAAAGGCCCAAAGCAAATCACCCGGCCTGACGGCACTGATCTTTGTTTCCCGGCCATCGGCCATCAGGATCGGGCTGTCAGGCAAAAAGCAACCTTTATTGTGCAGAGCAAAATTTCCGGCAATAAATGTCCCGCCCGGGCTGACCAATAGATTATAAGCCGGGCGTTTAGCCTGAAGAGGGTGAATGGATTGGATCGGAGTAGCTGTCAATCTCTCTTTCTTGGCCAAAAAAATCTTGTCACCAGGAATAAGGTGTTCGGCCAAAACATATTCTCCTGGGGCCGTCATCACCGGATGTTCCGGGGTAATCCTCAGACAGGCTTCCCCCGCGGAAATTTCCAGGTATTTTTCGGGTTGCACGGCCATAACCGCCCGAACCCTGGACTCCTTTATTTTTCCCCCGGTAATACTCCAAACCCGGTCGTCTGTTTTAAGCTTTTCAATGGCGATCAAGCCTTTCGGGGTCATAACCGGCGTACCCTCTTCCAGACATCCTCCGCCGCCCCGAGCCCAGGAAAGAACCGGAAAAATCAATATCAAAACCAAACCTGCCAATCCGAAAAGCTTTTTCATAAGCACCTTCCGCCCTCTATCGGCAACCTGATAAAATCCCCTTTCCTTAAACCCTTGATTTTTCTAATGCAAGGCCGCAATAATCCCGCCCAATACCGCTGCGGCCACGACGATACTGATTCCCAGGATGGCTGATCCCACAACGCGGCCGAAGTATTCCCCGACCGCTGAATTACCGCGGGCTATCTCTTTTTGTTCGTCGATATTTGGGGTCAGGCGATTGATGAGTACCGGAAGGATTAGTGAAGAGGCGAGCACCAGTATTATCCCGATTACCGCTCCAACAATTGAAAAAATCAAAGACCAGCCGATGTTATAGAGTGTTTCTATCATAACAACCTCCCTCCTTGCAAAAATTGGATTATCCTTGCTTCCGCATTAGCGATCCTTTTGAAGAATCGCCCTTATCTTTTTATTATCCAACTCTTTTTAAAACTTCACCTGAGGGGTGGTCCGATCCCCAGCGGACTCAACCTCGAAAAAAGGCTCCACCTTGAACCCAAATAAATTGGCCACGATGTTGCTCGGGAACATCTCTACCTTATTCTTGTATTGCTTGGCCATATCATTATAAAATTGGCGGGAGAAACCGATCTTGTTCTCCGTATTGGCCAGTTCTTCCTGTAGGGCCAGAAAGTTCTGGTTGGCCTTGAGATCCGGGTAGGACTCGGCCACAGCAAATAATGATCGCAGGGCTGTGGTCAGGTTATTTTCAACCTTGGCCCGCTCTTCAGCATTACCGCTGAAGTTAATGGCCTGCTGCCTGGCTTGAACGACCGCTTCTAAAGTCTGTCGTTCATGTCCGGCATAGCCCTTGACTGTTTCTATCAGATTGGGGATCAGATCATAGCGACGCTTAAGCTGCACATCAATGGAACTCCAGGCACTCTTGACCTCGTTCCGACCGCGAACCAAGGCGTTGTAAGGGGCAATCACCAACAAACCCAGGACAACTACTACAAGAATAATTATCAGTAAAGTAACCATGATCCCTCCTCATTTTTGGCAAAAAATAATGTTCAAATTTAATTTTCTTAGGGTTAAAAATAAGTATGGTACCATTGGATTGTTACGGTTCATCCAATCAGTTGACGCAGGAAAATACATTTACAATTCCGTCATTGTCTGTTCTACGCCAATCTTACAGAATTATTTCAGAATATTCTCTTTCATGGGGTGGTGACAATTTGGATGTTGACCGTCACCTTTCCATCCGGAAGGTTAATCACGTTTTTATTCAGGTTAACTCTACCAACCGCTTCTAAGCGGCCCAGAAAGTTTTCTAATTTCTGAGCAGGGATTTCGGTTTTCAGGAATATCCCTCCCGCCCGGCGCAGATTCTCGATGATCCGGCCGCCTGTCTGTCCAAGGTGATCTTCAATCTCCCCGACGGCAACGGCCGCATCTCCAACCTGAATGGTTATATCAACAACCATTTGTTTTTTAGCCGGAGCAGCCATTAACTTTGATGCGGCCGGGGCGGCTTTCAAAATTTGGTCTTTCTCAGCCAAGGCGCTTGTTTCGGCCATCTTGCCTTTCCGTTTTTGTTCCGACGGAAGCGCACCAAGGGCCTCGGCGGCCTCCTTCTTTTCGACCCCTCCCTGGGTCCTGCCCAAGGCCTGCGCACCGGCCGGAGACACCTCCTTTTCCCTCGACACCGTGATCAGAGCCTCGGATTTTTCGGCTAAGGGGCTTCCTTCGAGTTTCGGTCCCGTCAAATCGGCTGCCCTGTCTCCTCTCTCGCTTCTCACGATCTGGGGGGGGGCGGCGAACCGCTGCCGGCCCTTGTCAAGAAGGGCCGCGGCAGGCGCCCTCCTGGGAGAAGAAACAACTGAGGGGGGAGCGGGAGCCTTAGGTGTTTCAGCCTTAATCTGACTCTTTCCGGATTCGGTTAATGGTATAGGAAAAGGAGTCCGTTGTTTCATCTCCGGTTCGTTTTTCTGATAGACATAGAAGGCCAGGACGGCGATAAGAACCGTGGCCATGGCTTGGATAGGAATTTTGATATGCAGCGGATAGAAGAACTTCCGGAGGATCCCCTGTTTCCGCCCGGCTTCCTCCCTGACCCGGGCCATGATCCTTTGTTCGAAGAAAGGCGGCGGCTCCACTTCTTCAAGACCCTTAACGAGATCCTCTCCCCTTTTCAGGGCCTCCAAGCTTCGATAGCAGAGGATACAAGAGGCGAGATGACTCTTAATGGACTTTTTATTTTCCGGGGGAAGGAGGTCCTCCAGAAAGGCCGGAAGCAGATTTTGGATTTCCTGGCAGGTCATCGCAGATCACCTAATACCCTTAGCAGGCTGTCTTTTAATGCGTTTCTGGCCCGGAAGAGCCTCGATCTGACCGTTCCTTGGGGAAGTTTCAAGGTCAGACCGATTTCTTCATAGGAGAACCCCTGGATGTCCCGAAGGACCAGAACTTCTCTTTGCTCGCTATCAAGGGACCCGATACATTTCTGTACCTTGGCCTCCAACTCCCGCTTTTCAATTAGCTCGATAACCGATACATCCTGGAAAAAATGTTCGATTGAAGAAGTTCCATTTCCCGACTTAATGGAATCATCAAGGGACATCCCTTCGCGGTGGGAACGGGCAGCTCGTTGCTTCAAATGATTTCGGGAATGATTCAGGACAATGCTGCAGAGCCAGGTAGAAAATCGGGCCTCTTCCTGGAATTTTCCGATGGCCCGAAAGGCGGAGAGGAAGGCCTCCTGCACCACATCACAGGCTTCATCGTAATCCCCGATCATCCGGTAGGCCACATTGAGCATCTTTTTTTGATGTCTCCTGACCAGTTGTGAGAAGGCCTCGGTATCTCCCTGACGACAGCGGGTGACAAAACCGGCATCATCATCTTCGATAATCCGGTTCTGTGCATCCACTGGGTCAGGTATTTCCGGCAAAGCGTTTTCTCCTAAGAAGAAGTGAGGAAATCTCATAAGCAATGTTACTTAGTTTCCATCCGGAAATTCGAATTTCCGGATGAG
>NZ_JBTSLF010000202.1:0-4236 GCF_054640775.1 Candidatus Aquicultor sp.
ATAAGGAGGTGAGGTGTATGCGGGCGTTCTTATTAATCGACTGGAGGGGTGAAACTTGAGTAATTGTAAGTGGCTATACGGACTAGTGGTTTTAATTGCCACCGTTTTTGTTGCAGTAGTTCTACTGCTCACCGGTAAGCCTGGTAATGCGTATTGCGAAGAACAGCACCAGCTATTTGGGTCTGGCGGGGGCGCATGGTTAAACCAGGTGATTATTACCGTAACCGAACCAATCGGCCTCAAAAGGGTCGATGAGCCGGTTGAGGTAGCCTTTACGTCGGATAAAGTAAAACCGCAAGGTGAGGATATTCGTGTAACCGACGAGAACGATATTGAGATACCATACCAGATTAGGGTAATTGAGGCGGGTAGTTATAAGATTTCCTTCTTTGCGCAGGTTGAACCATATTCTACTAGAAACTACCATTTATACTTTAATAATCCAAATGCACTAAAACCGGATTATGGGGCAATGTATTCTGCATTGGATAATCAGGCGAAAACATGGCAAACAGATGGCCTACTCATCGGATGGGGAGGCAAAGCAGGCTTCGACGTCTCTGACACAAACATCATAACCACGCTTAAGTTTGATCAAAACGGCGACAAAAACCCGGCCAACGATCTTGATTGCCTGACGGACGACTACGCCTGGGACTGGTTTTACGGGCGTTTTGGATCATCGACACCTGGCGCATTCGGTGATCCCCAGGGGCGAATCATTGAATACGGACCGGTATTTAGTGAGATGGCGCTTGATGGCGTAAAAGTGCGCTACTATAGGAATAAGAAGTGGATAATGGCATACAACTATATTGATAGCATGGGTTGCTTTGATAGGACCTACCAGTTTATGAAGTCCGGTCTTGGCGAGGAGGTGTTTGTGCCAGATTGGGGCCCGGGCGATATTCGTCAAGGGCTTACCGGGTATGACAGCGCTGATACCAACCCCGGGTATCTAGCATTTAGGAATCCAACAAACGGATTAATCTTCGGGGCTGCTGCTATGGATGTGGCAAAATGGTTTATACGTGCCAAGTATTCTGGAGCATGGGATCGTGGTATTAGTTTCGGCGACAACTCCAACAGGCCGGATGCCAAGGTCTATTGGTATTCGGATACCTCAAACACCTACGATGGAATCGAGCAATTCTCCAAACAGATACTAAATCCGCTTAAAGTCAGCATCGTTGAGGATGTTGACCCGCCGGCAACGGGCCTATCGGTTATACCGGAAATGCCAAACGGTAGGGATGGCTGGCTTATAACTCCTGTAGAAATTGACCTTTCAGCAAGCGAGAAATCGAGCACTTACTACCGGATTGATACCGACTCATACGCGGCCTATAGCTTACCGATAACCATCCCCGAGGGCACGCATGACCTGAATTATTACTCAGTCGACGTGGCCGGCAACAAGGAAGAAGAACAACACATGCAATTCAAGGTTGACTATACCAAACCTGAAATCGATACGGGTATCTCGCCTATAAGCACAGGCAGCCTTTACTTTATCAACCAACCAATAACCTTCCGATATAATGCTACCGATACAGTCTCAGGTATAAGTTCAATCCAAGCAACCGTAAACGGTATACCTGTCCAAGACGGGGCGTCTGTGAAATTTAGCAAACCAGGCGAATACGAATTTTCTGTCAACACGACAGATGTAGCCGGCAACGAAGCGTCTAAAATGGAAACCTTCACAGTAGGTTACAATTTTAAGTGGCTGCCGCCGGTTAAGAAGAAGAGCGATGTGCCGGGTCATGGATATATTGCAGATGCGGCCTCGATAATCCCAATCAGATTCCAGGTAGTCGATGGACAAGGCAGGGCGGTTGTTGATAAAACAGCTAAGGTCATCGTCTCTGATGGCGAAAATTCGACGTCTTTTACCTGCGGGAAAGGTGCGTATGATATATGGATCAATCCCTGTGATGGCAAGTACCGGCTCAATATAAACCCGTCGGGTTATCCATGGCTACAGCCGGGTGGAACCTACACTCTATCGGTTTACTTTTTGGGCGCAGGGGGCGGCCCCGAGATATTGCATGGACGGATAGGATTGGAGCTTCAATAATAGATGAAATGCAGCAAGGGGGCTACTTGAATGTAGCCCCCTATGTAATGGCGGAATAGTTCGGCATCCTATATAATAGGCATGCAGGTGAAAAACTGCACAAAGCAAGCATGAAACGAAGAACGAAATAATGAGGGGAGAATTAGAAACGGCAGGTTATGCCGGTATTTAATGAAGGTCTTACAGGTAAATAAACTTTACTATCCCCACATAGGCGGGGTCGAAAATCATGTTCGCACCCTTGCCGCAGGACTCAAAGACAAAGTAGCTATAGAGGTTCTTGTTGCGAACGAACAGTTTGCAGCAGCAGTTGAGTTCGTTGATGACATAAAAGTCACCCGGGTTGCTAGCCTTGGGCGGCTTCGGTCAACACCGCTGGCCCCCGGTTTCGTACCGGCGCTTAAGAAATCGAAAAGCGATATCTACCACCTGCATTTTCCGAATCCAACAGGAGAGACTGCGTTTTTGATAGCCCGTCCACCCGGCAAATTGGTCGTAACATACCATAGCGATATAATCCGGCAAAAGATCCTTCTGAGATTTTATAAACCGATTCTTGAAAAATTCCTGGACAGGGCGGATAGGATAATCGTAAGCTCTCCTAATATGATCACTAGTTCTCCATTTCTGCGGAAGGTAAAAGACAAGTGCAGGGTCATTCCGTTTGGCATACCGACCGATTGGCTTGAGCCGACGCCGCAGATTGAGACCAGGGCGCATGAGATCCGAGAGGAGCACGGCCCTAACATCGCGTTCTTTTTAGGTCGGCTTATCTACTATAAAGGCGTTGATTACTTAGTCAAGGCGATGCAATATGTAGATGGCAAGGTGATAATCGCGGGCGAAGGCGAACTGGGCCCAGAATTAAAGAAACTCGCCGCCGATATCGGCGTCAAAGATAAAGTAGCGTTTGTTGGGGCGCTTTCAAATGAGGAGCTTGCGGCGTATTACCACGCCTGCGACCTATTCGTGCTGCCTTCGATTGAGTCAAGCGAGGCATTTGGTTTAGTGCAACTCGAGGCGCATGCCTGTAGCAAGCCCGTGATTTGCACAAACCTGCCAACCGGCGTGACCTTCGCAAACAAGGATGGCGTTTCGGGTCTGGTCGTCCCGGTGCGTGACGAGAAAGCTTTGGGCGAGGCGATTGAAAGGCTTTTCCGTGACGGCGAACTTCGTTTAAGGCTGGGCAGGCAGGCAAGAGAGCGCTTTGAGTGTGAATTTACCCTTGATGCTATGTTCGCCCGGGTGCTCGAAACGTACCGGGAAGTGCTTTCAACCACTTAGCTATCATGGGTGTGAAGATCAAGTAAGCAGATAACGGATGGCTGCGAACGTGAGGCGACTATGAGTCGGAAACAATGGGTTATTTTTTCAATAATAAACGATGCGGTTCTCATCAACATGGCGATTATCGTTGCGTTTTTGCTACGGTTTGAAGGCGCCCTGCCGCGCTTTAACTTTCAAGCGTATACCAGTCTCGCGCTTTTTATCACCCTGGTGCAGATCGGCGCGCTCTACGTTTACGACCTCTACAATGTTGAAGAGGCGGGGGATAGTTGGGATATCACCTCTGGTATCATCAAAGCCGCGACACTGGGTTTAATCCTCAATGTATTTTTGACGTTCTTCTTCAGGTTTTTCTCATTCCCAAGGCCGGTCTTTATCCTGGCCTGGTTGTTGCAGATACTATTTATGAGCGGTTGGCGTATTGCCGCTGCCAGGGTTTTTAAAATCAAGTGGCCCACCCAGCGGGTTCTTATCGTCGGGAAGGGTGAGCCCGCGCTCGAAATCATTAAAGAGCTTAAAAACCGTGCGGAATGGGGCTATGAGGTTGTCGGCGTTATCTGTAAAGATAAGCATTTGGTCGGTAGCAGCGTCGATGGGGCGGGCGTTATCGGCACCCTTGATGATCTCGTACCCCTAATTCACTCCCATAACATCGACCGCGTAATCGTCGCGTCCCCAATAGCCCACAGAGAAACGCTTGAGGAGCTGGCCCATTCTGCCTCCACCAATGTTCGCCTTGAAGTAATACCCGAGCTTTATGAAATCTACATCGGGAAAGTCGATCACGCATTGTTGAGCGATATACCTTTGGTGCAGTTGACACGGGAGCCTGCGGCGAACTGGGTGTACCTAACAAAAAGGTTTGCCGA
>NZ_JBTSLF010000203.1:0-4223 GCF_054640775.1 Candidatus Aquicultor sp.
TTTTCTATCTAGTCGATCCACAAGGAGTAAAACGAGGAAAGCTCTTCATAGACCGGTTCGGCACCGTATATTACGAGAGAATCGGAACAGACGTAACAGGT
The DNA here is from genome assembly GCF_054640775.1 of Candidatus Aquicultor sp. Lineage (NCBI taxonomy): Bacteria > Bacillati > Actinomycetota > Candidatus Aquicultoria > Candidatus Aquicultorales > Candidatus Aquicultoraceae > Candidatus Aquicultor > Candidatus Aquicultor sp. The sequence continues at coordinate 102 of NZ_JBTSLF010000203.1, forward strand.
GACCAAACAGTGCCTGCCGAGTTTACGTTCGCCCAGGGTGAAGCCTTCGTTAACAGATTCTTCGAATCACATCCCGGCAGTAAGCCGATCGGTACTTTTTTCGCACAGACCGGGGCCTATAGAGAAAATATAAATATGCCTCCCGACGGACGCCATGTAACCTACCTGCTAAGATGGTTTCACCACGCGTATGGCTCAGTCTTTATCCAGGATGACGATATCGAAGTCAGTATCAGCAAGAACTATAAGGCCTCCTATTTCAGGCGCGGGCATGACTTTAAAGCATTCGGCGGCGACCAACAGTTGCTTACACCGGAAGAGTTGGCCGGGCAAATAGTCCACAAATACAAACCACTGTGGGAAAAACAACGGGGAAAGCTTTACAAGGAACTACTAGCAGGGAAAAAACCGGTCTCAATCGAGCTAAGGCAGCTCGTATATTATGATCCCAGACCCCGCGACCCTAAACAGTTTAACAACAAGACTATTATCTACCGCCCGGGTTGGATTGTGAAAGTAGGGGCCATATTAGGGCGCAAACCACCCGAAGACCCCAACGGCATAATAACGAGAGGCTTACCTTTTGTTGATATGCCGGCCTATATCAAAGTACCCACCCTAATCGTTGATGCTGTCAGCGGCGCTACATATAGAAGCAAACCAGCCAGTGAAGGCTTCAATTCTTTTTCACCATAACACCTGGCAGAAGCCTCCCGCTGCTAATTTCAGGCTCTAAAAAACATCGAGGTCGTAAAAAACGGGTACATTGGAAATGACTACGAACAATACACCGGGAGGTGACAGAAATGCAGAGGGAGCAAAGAGAGGCGAACAGATATCCGGCGCTCCTGACATATCGCGTACTTCTGCAGGTACTTGCGGCGATCATAATAATCGTAGGTGTTGTCTCGGCTATTGCGTATCCGTTTACGGTTTCAGCAGGTTTTCTTACGGATTTGGTCGCAATAGTAGGCATCCTACTTGGAGCTGCAATTCCGGCGCTGTTCCTATTGGCAGTCGCTGATCTTATTCTGGTTGCGGCAGATATAGAGTACAATACGTTCCAGGCTAGCCAACAAGTGAAAGCTGCTCCTACAATGCCGCCCGAAGAGCGTCGCGCTGCATAACGGTGCGCCGTTATTATTGGATATCTAAGAGAGACGAGCGTGACGGGGGAAGGTGGGCTTGGTCCCCCCTCCCCTCTATTACATGCGAGGCATTTCTATTGCAAACAAAAATCTCACCCAGTTTCACCTTTGCTTGCTTAATATCTATCGATTTTGGGTACGCATTAACAAAGCAAAGCTTTTCAAGGTAGGGTCAACTTGCCTTGAGAATAACAGGAAACGAAGATGATAGGTGAAACGATGAGCCAATTTTCTTTTACAATCGAGGTCGAGGACGATCACAAATTGGTCGTCAAACCGATCGGGTCACTTGATTTTCACACAGTGGGCATTCTTAAGCAGGCCCTTTATCCCTTGGCCGTAAATGAGGATGTCGTGGATATTACGTTCGATTACGCGGACGTGGATTACTCCGACAGCTCCGCCTTCGGACTCCTGCTCAAGCTCAGTAGGACGGTCGATGGGGAAGTGAGAGTAATCAACGTGCGCCCGTCTCTAAAAAGGCTCTTCCAGATGGCGGGGTTCGATACGCTTTTTTTTCAGGAGGGAGGGGGCGGCCCCGGGCCCGGCCCCCACGACCACGACCACATAGCATAACTATATAAATGCAAAGATTAACCCATGGCTGACAGTTTCGGCTGTGGGTTTCTAGTTTGTAAAATCCTGGGTTATCATGTAGCCGTACGGTCCCGCGTTTACGATTCCGATACCGATTTTCCCGAAGAGCGGTTCCAGAATACTCTCCCGGTGCCCCGGGCTTGCCATCAAACTGGAGTGGGCAAGGTCGACATCCTGCGAATATGCGATATTCTCCCCATCGGCCAGAAAGATAATCCCGGCCCTGATCAGCCTTTCATCCGGATAGCCGGCCGTCGGTGATTTATGGTCGAAGAAATTATTCCTTACCATATCCATACTGTGGGCGCGTGCCACATTTCGCAGTCGCGGGTCGAAGGCCAGCAGGCGCAATCCACGAACCCGCCGCTCTTGATTCACGAGAAGCAGCATATATACCTCGGAACCCGAATCAAACTCAACAGCCTGACGTCCAGGGATGTTCGGCTTCCACGCAGTGCCGCCCTCTTTATCATTCCTGGTAGTTAACGAGGCGATCGTATCTTCAATCGCCTTACCGGCAATTCGTTCCGCCTGGGGTTCAACGACGGCTGCGGCTTCGACGATCTGGTGGCCGAGCTTCGACGCGCCGATCATGGTTTTGGCGTAGGGGCTTATCGGAAACCAGCTCAATATCCCGAGGATTATGGTGAGCCAGATAATCCCACCTAAGGTTGTGGGTATGACCCCGGCGAGTCTGTCGAGTCTGCTAAGGTGATGGCGCGAAAGCGACAGGATAACAAACGGGTAGACGTATCGGGATAATAGCGCCTCTAGCAAGAAATGAAACGTTACGAAAAGGATAAGAAACGCGAGCAGGTTTGCGTAACTTCTCGGCAGGCCGTACGAGATATTTGCATAGGAGCTTAGCAAGGCGTAAGTCTTAGCCGCAAAAAAGAGCGATATAACGAAGCTGATGAGGGTAATGGACGAGATGAGAAAACCCTTCCAGTAGCCGTGCACCACCCAGGAGATCAGAAACACTATGATAACGACATCGGCCAAGTTAAATCCAAGCATGGCAGACCTTTAAGTGTGTATATCCTTATCTATTCGTCCTTATGTATTCCCGCTTTTTATTGTAAGACGTGGGGAAGACCGCAGAAAAAGCGAAAAACCCCGCCCGGTGTAGGGCGGGGTTTTTGGCTGGGAGGTATCTAAGGCCGCGTTCTGGCGCGGCCCTTAAGGCTCTGCCTTAAGCTTGATTATTAACTGTCGTGCGGGCGATTATCTCGTGAAGGTCGCCCTCCCGCAAGAGCAACAATCTGACCTGCTCCGCGGGGCGCGCGTAGCTCGCTTCGAGATCCTTTGGATCCTCGATCCTGTGGGTATCCAAAGCGATGATGATGTCGCCCTTTTCTACGCCTAGCTGATCTGCCAGGCCGTCCTTTGCAATATCGGTTACGAGTACGCCCGAGCTTGTTTGTCTGTCGGGGTTCTCGTCGTTGTCAAAAGCAAACTTCTGCCGTTTACCGGATATCCCGAATGGTACCGCTTCCTCGTCTTCCGCCAGGAAATTACCGAGTGCTTTTCTAATCGGGTCTATCTCAATCGCGAACCCAATATTCTGGGCCCCAAGGACCATCGCGGTCGTAATCCCGACGACTTCTCCCCGGGAGTTCAAGAGGGGTCCGCCGCTGTTTCCGGGATTGATCGAAGCATCCACCTGAATCAGGTTTCTCAGGTTAAAACCCCGGCTGACTTGCAATTCTCGGTGGGTCGCACTGATTACCCCCGCGGTTACGGTCCAGGTAAAGCCCAGAGGGTTGCCGATTGCGATAACCAGCTGCCCCGGCAACAGGTTCTTCGATGTGCCAAGCTTTACCGTCGGCAGGTTCTCGGCATCTATCCTGACGAGCGCAACATCATGCGCAGGGTCTCTGCCGACAACTTGTCCCTCGAAGCTGCGTCCGTCCGTCATGTGCACCATGACGGATGTGGTGTTGCTCACCACATGATTGTTCGTAAGAACAAGCCCGTTCTTGTTGATGATAATGCCCGACCCCGTGCCCTGGACGTATCCCTGCGAAAAAGGCCATGCGTTCTGCCGTACTCCAAAGCTTATATGAACGGTTGCCGGACCGGCCTTGGCGGCGGCGGTCGTCACTGCCGCGGAGTACGTGTCGAGCAGGCCGTTATCATTCGGTTTTAATTCTTTATCTATTTCAACGATATGTGTAAACTTATTCATCTCTCATCCCACCGTTCCGTATATCTTGAAGGAATCGCTCCAGGTAATTACCGAGCAGCTCCCGGTTGAGGGAGTAGTAGACGTGCTTTCCACGTTTCTTGGTCGTCACAACCCTGCACTGTCTCAAAATCTTGAAGTGATGCGACATCGCGGGCTGGCTAAGGTCGAATTGCTTTCGCAACAACTGAC
>NZ_JBTSLF010000204.1:0-4212 GCF_054640775.1 Candidatus Aquicultor sp.
GTCTCTACATCGATGACGTGCAGATTCTCGCGCCTAAGAGCGTTACGCAGAGGGATGTCGAGTTTACCGTCGCCGGCTTGAAGGATGCCGCGGGTATTGGCCGGTTCAACAATGATGCCTATGACGACATCGCCTTCGTCAGCGGGACAAACGACAATGTGACGATTTACTACGGCGCCGCCAGCGTTGACACAACCCCCGATGTGACCCTTTCGTCGCCTGGCGTTCAGCTCGATCTCTTACAGGTCAGAGGCGTCGGCGATGTCAATGGCGATGGTTGGGACGACATGGCGGCCACCAGCCCGGCCGCCTCCTGGCTGGTTCTGGGCGCCTCTGTCACGGGCGTCACGGCATTCAACGATACCCTGAAGGATGTTCAAGGACGTCTGTTTATTCCGCTGGGCGATATCAACGGCGACGGTTACAGCGATCTGGGGGCGCTGGCGCTTGAACAGAGTCCCGATATCGAACAGAACGGCGGCATCCTTGTCCATACCGTAGGACAGGTGATCCTTGGGCATCAAACCTGGACTGCCGCTAGCTTTGCGGTTCCCGATCTGGTTTTCGAACTGGACAACCCGTCTTACCAGGATCAATCGGGCGCGTTGATCGCCGGCCATTACTTCGCGGGCATCGGCAATTTCAACAACGACAGCCGCGATCATGACGGCAACTCCGGCACAGCAGAGATCGATCTTGACGACCTGGCCGTCGCCGAGACGCTGGGTGCGAAGGTTCACCTGTATTACGGCGAGGCGCTGGCGCGGTACGCCGCCCCCGAGGAGGCCGTGCCCGACAAGCCGCTGCCGAGGGAATTTGTCTTCGATCTGGCCAAGCCGAACATGGGCGGCGCCGCTTCGACGGCTTATACCGGCATCGATCTGGAAGATAACGATCAGGTGGCAGGGCTCGATCTGCATGATGCCTATGCCCTGGAGGGAAGCGCTCTTGACGAGCAGCTCTCCGTTGCCCAGTCGATCGGCGATTTCGACGGCGACGGACAGGACGACCTGCTTGTTTCCGGCGCCGAAAAGAGCTACATCTTCCTTGGCCCAGTCAGCCTCAGCGGACTTTCGCTCGTGACGACAGCGGCGGACTTCATCATTGACTGGGCCTCCCTTGGCCGTCCGGCGGACCGGATGGGCGATCTCGATGCCGACGGCAAGTCCGATCTGGCCTTCATCCGTCATGATGCGGGACGCACGGTGATTACCGTTATCCTCGGCGGTCGCGTTATGCCCAGAACCATCGATCTGAGTTCGCTGTATCCGCTCTACACACGGACTATTGAGCTTGAGGATTCGCTGTTCAACAACGCAGGCGACATCTCCGTGATGATTGCCAACTGGAGCGGCCATGTGGATGTTCAGACCGGTCGCGTCTTCAACGACCTTGTCGCCCTTTCCAGCCTGCCGGGCATCACCAACAGTTACGGCTACGTCTTCTCCGGTGATGGCATAAAGGCGACCACGGTGACCATCGGCGCCGGCGACGCCCTGGTAGATCTCAAACTCTTTACCAACACGGTGAGCGTGGCCACGGGCCGGGTGCCGGTGCGTTTGCCGAACCTGGATTCCTTCACCTCCGAGCAGGCGGTGACCATCGCGCCGGTTCACACCTTTGTCGGCGGTGCCGGAGCGATCACCGACGCCACGCAGACAATGCACGGGATCGGTACGGGGGATGTCGTCTCCACGACGCAGGCGGCCGGCAATGGTCTGAGTGCCATCTTCTATGACGGGATCGGCGTCGGACAATCCTCGACGGTCAGCGCCGCAAACTACAGCAACTACAGCATCTACGATTATAGCGTGACGACCTCCTCGGTCTATCTGAGCGCGCCGGGGGCCACATCCTTCAGCGTCTATGTTGACATCCAGCATTCGTACCAGGGGGATCTCGTCGTTTACATTATCGAACCCGACGGCACTTGGAACAACATCTGGAACCGCGCTGGAGGTGGCACGGACAACATCATCGGTACGTGGACAATTTCCGGAGTTGCCCAGACTTCCGGTTCCTGGCAGCTCTATGTCCGTGACGACGCCGGCGCTGATACCGGCTACATCAACACCTTCCAGGTTTCCGCCGAGGTTGGTTCATCGCAGGTGTGGAGCGGCACTGTTGCCACGGTCAACAATGACTGGGGATCGAGCTATCGTTGGCAGAGTCAGCCTTCCAATGGAGGAACCGATACCACTGACAACTACGATACCTTCTCTGAAAAATGGTCTGGCTATGTCACGCCGAAGGTTGCAGGTGTATACCAGTTTGCCACGGTCACCGATGACGGCGTCCGTCTTTACGTAGATACCGACGACAACGGCTCCAATGAACTTGTGATCAATAACTGGACCGATCACGGCTCGACTTGGGATTATTCGGGGAGCTATACGCTTGCTTTCGGTAGCTATTACTACATCGAGATGCAGCATTATGAAAACGGCGGCGGCGCCGTCGCCCAACTCTGGTGGAACGGCCCCGGCACCAACGGCTGGCAGATCGTCCCCCAGGAAAACCTCTTCACCGCCGACCAGGGGTCGTCCAAGCCGGTTTACATCCTCGACAACACGACGGTGGAATCGACCATTGCCATCACAACCGCCACCGATGTCGATTACAACTATCCAATCAAGGATGTCACCGTTAGAATCGACGATCTGCGGCATACCTACATCGGCGACCTGATTGTCTCGCTGGTGGCGCCGGACGGTCGCAGTTTCGTCCTTCACAACCGGACGGGCGGCGGTACTGACAATATCCTCAATACCTCCTACACCTCATCCAATGTGCCGTCCCTGTCGCTCCTGGCCGGGTCGAGCGTTCTGGGCAACTGGAAGCTCAGGATTACCGACTATGCCGGCAACGACCAGGGCTGGCTGAAGCAGTGGAGCCTGATCTTCAGCGTGGCTGAAGACGTGGAGCAGGTAACGCAATACACGCTTGGTTTCGGCGATACAAACGTGTCCGACCCTGACCATGTTTATGGCAACATCACCGACGTCAACGTGCGCCTCAATGTGGATCAGGCACGGATCAGCGACCTCAAGATCGAGCTTCTCCATCCGGACGGCACGACCAGAATCACCCTGTTCGACCGGCAGGGCGGTCTGGGCGCCGATCTCCTCAATACCGTGTTCGATGCCGGCGCCGGCCTGTCCATCACCAGTGGATCGGCTCCATTTGAAGGTGCCTATCGGCCGGTTGGCAGTCTCGACACATTCAGCGACTCCACGCTGGACCCCAACGGTACCTGGACACTGATCGTCACCGACTACAAACACGACAGCGATGCGACCGTCGATAGCCTTGTCAGTTGGTCTCTGGATATACGCACCGACGAATACATCAAGTCAGAGATCACTGTTAGTGGGCTGACGAGCGAGGACGACACCGTATCGCTTTCCGACGTCAACGTTCGCCTCGCTGTGACCCATCCGGTCACCAACGACCTTAAGTTCTGGCTTACCGCGCCCAACGGTACCCAACAGCAGTTGCTCAATACGAATAGCGGCCGCAGTCTGACCAACGCCGTCTTTGACGACGAACTGGAAGGCACTGACGTAATCCTGCACACAAGTGGTGGTTTCTTCGGCCGCTCCGGTGCGAACCTCAATGGCGCGTGGAAACTCGAAGTGGTCGATACCACAGGGAATTACGCAGGTACGATCAACTCCTGGGGTCTGGACATCGGCACCACGCCGATCGTCTCCGAGATCGATGTGGCCAACCTGCCTGACGGCCTGCGCGATCTGAATGTCACCGTGACCCTGGCCGACGACCCGGCAAATGGGTACACATTCGACCTGAGCGATTACACGCTGGCGCTGCGCGGTCCGGACGGGACGACCGTGACGCTCTTCGCGCAAACCGAGCTGGCCCTCAGCGCCCTCGGCAACATTGTCCTCGGCGCCACTTTTGACGACGAGGCGCCCGTTTCGATCATTACCGACGGCGATGCGCCCTACACCTCGACATACAAGGCGAAAGGCCTCTTGTCCGACTTTGACGGCAAGAATCCCAACGGAACCTGGCAGTTGGCAGCGACCGATCATACGGGTGAAACGGTTGGCTTGATCACCGACTGGTCCCTTACCTTCTCGTTCGAGCCGGAAGACGCCCAGAGCATCTCGGCAACGGTCGGGGGCGATGTCAACGGCGACGGTCTGGATGTGCTGCTCATCGGCGTCCAGGGGTGCATGGTGGTTCCGG
>NZ_JBTSLF010000205.1:0-4211 GCF_054640775.1 Candidatus Aquicultor sp.
GTAAGCGGCATATATACCGACTTTGCCGTTTATGAAACCTCGATGCTGGGGTTGGTCTGCCAGGCTTCCGGGATAGCGACCCGCGCCGCACGCTGCAAACAGGTAGCGGGTGAGCGCCAGGTGGTAAGTTTCGGCGCCCGCCGGATGCATCCCGCAATAAGCCCCATGATAGAGAGAAACGCCTTTATCGGCGGGTGCGATGGTGTAGCCGTCGCCAAGAGCGCCGAGCTGATAGGCGAACAACCGGTGGGAACCATGCCCCATGCGCTCATCATCGTCTTCGAGGATGAAATTGCCGCATACAAAGCGTTTGATGAGATAATCGACCCGGGGGTGCGGCGTGTCGCCTTAATCGATACGTTTGACGACGAGAAATTCGGCGCCCTCAAAGCCGCATATGCGCTCGGCGACCACCTCTATGCCGTGCGGCTCGACACCCCGAGCTCTCGCAGGGGAAATTTCCTTAAGATATTGCAGGAGGTACGCTGGGAGCTTGACCTCAGGGGCTTTGATTTCGTAAAGCTCTTCTGCAGCGGCGGCCTCGATGAGAAAAAGATCGCAGTACTCAACGAATACGCCGATGCCTACGGGGTCGGTACCTATATAAGCTCCGCCCCTGTTGTAGATTTCTCGTTCGATATCTTCTAGGTAAGCGGAAAGCCGTTCGCCAAACGAGGCAAAATGTCAGGCGCCAAACAACTCTGGCGCTGCGAGGATTGCCTTGAAACAAAGCTCACCCCAAAAGATAAACGACCGGATGAGCGCTGCATGTGCGGCGGGGATTGGGTAGAGCTTTTAAAGCCACTCATACGGTCGGGCGAAATCGTTCGCGACCTTCCACGCGCCAAGCAAATTCGCGACCATGTCCTTCGCCAGCTCGGCCAACTCGATCGAATCCTCTAGCCTAAAACATCTTTATTTCTGGTAAGATTAATCGTAAGATTCATAATTAACCGATGGGTAGTAGGGTAATTATGATGTATTGTGAAAATAAGAGTTGTTTTTTTAATCCATACACGTGAACTGAACAGGGCATGTAGCTAATGAAAAGATCGGTACCGGTAAGTTTTGCGAGAGAGACGTCTAAAAGAGAACTCTTACTAGCGATAGTATTAATTATCGCAATTCTGACAAGCGCATATATCCCGACAATGCCGGTCGCGTACGCAGAAGGTCTCGAACCAAAGATCGAGGCGCCTTCCGCCATTGTGATCGACGCAAAAACGGGTGACGTTCTATGGGAAAAGAACGCGGATGAGAAACACCCGATTGCAAGCACTACGAAGATAATGACCGCTATTATCGCTATCGAGAACAAAAGCCTCGGCGAGACCGTGACCGCCGGCAATGATGTGCTTCATACGGATGGGTATGGATTCGAGATACCGGTCGGCGAGAAGATGAGGCTGGAGGATTTCCTCTATGCGCTCCTGCTGTATTCGGCGAACGATGCCGCGGCCGCTATTGCCGATTATGTCGGTGGGTCGATCGATGTCTTCGCCCGAATGATGAATATCCAGGCAAAGGATATCGGCGCAAAGAACACGACCTACGTTAACCCGCACGGCCTGCCGGCAAAGGGACATCCCTCTAATTATTCGACCGCCCGCGACCTTGCGATGATCTCCCGCTACGCGATGAAGAACAAAACGTTCCAGAACATCGTCGCCTCAAAGCAGAGAAACTTGAGCCGTTTCGGAACGGGAAAGCGTACCATCGTCGAGAACCGAAACCGCCTCCTCTGGACCTATCCGGCTGCGGACGGCGTTAAGACTGGCTACACAAAAGAAGCAGGCCACTGTCTCGTAGCCTCTGCAAGGCGGGGCGACGTGCAAGTAATCTCGGTAGTGCTCGACGCGGCTACGTCCGAAGCCCTCTTCATAGAATCTGCATCCTTGCTCGAACACGGATTCGGTTTCTTCGAGAAGAAACGCCTTCTTGCCAAGGATACGGTCTACAAAACGGTGCGGGTTGGTTACGGGCAGACCATCGATCTTACCGCGGGCTCCGACATAGACGGATTTGTTAGACGCTCCAACGATTTAGAGATAAAAACCACGACAAAAAGCGACATTAAGCTGCCGGTTCAAAAAGGAAGCCCGCTCGGCGTAGTAACTGTTTTCCAATCAGGAAAACCGGTCGCAACGGCCGACCTCATAGCCAATCAAACCTTCAAAAAGCCTAACTTCTTCCAAGCCATCGGCTACTATATCAAAGCCGCATGGAACGCTGTCTTTTAGCACCAGCATGTAATTAGAAATAAAGCGTGATTTTAGCGACCGCTTAAAAGGTATTGCTAATTGCGAGAACGCAGATGTTAAAATCCCCCGATTACGAGAGATTACAGCCCCCAATAAATTACAGGTTATACCAATTGCTACCTTATTTGACGAATTTTTGACACCCGCTTGTTACCCTAATACTCATACCTTGCTTTGGGCAGGGCTCGAGTTCCTTTTAATGCCGGTAACGGCTTTATATAGATCGAGTAGCATCACAAAACTCGCAAGAAGATGCCTCCAAGCTATGGGCTACCGGCTTAGGGACATGCAATACAGTATCTAATTCAACATCAAAGATACTATGTGCTCATTTTTATGAAGGAGGAACGCAAATGAAGGATACAGACGTTTCAAAGGGGAGGTTAGGATTCCGGAATCTCTCACTTATAGTATTGCTGGCATTACTTATCGGTATTTTACAACTTTCTGTTGCTTACGCCACCTCAGCTCAGAACAGCGTAAATGAGGTGAATCTGCATAAGACAGCATCCAAAAGCGCTCACTCGTCATCCCTTCGCATGAGTTCGGATGGTGCGAACGGACAGTTCGTGGTTTGGGTCTTGCAAAACGGCTCATGGAAAGAGGCGGGGAAGCTTCCATTCGACCATAACTTCAAGCAGAACACGCTAGACATCGGTGCGTTTGTAAAGTCTGCCACGGCCGCAAAGGTTCGCATCGAGCAAGAGGGTGGAGCTGCGGCCCACCTTGATTCCGTATTTTTGGGCGATAAATCTGCAGTAAAAGTTAACGGTAAAAGCGGTTTTGTCGTTAAGAAGCTCTCGAAAACGGATTTCGATGTCATCAACTTGGGGAAAGACGGCATCGAACTTGTCTTCCATGCTAATACAAAGGATAAAACTCTTGCCGTAACAGGCAGGATCGAAGGGGAGACCATTAGCAAGACCCCATTCCAGTATCCTTTGAGCAATCTATATGAAACCATCGACGCTAACTCGTCCTTCTATATGTATGACCTTGGTTCCAACAAGGTAAAAGAGGGCAAGAATAATATCATCAAATCGCTCGCTGCAAAGGAACCACTCTTTAAGGTATTCAGCAAGCCTGATACCGGCCATCCGAATGGCTTTACATACGGCTGGGTGGGTAATGACAGCAAGAACTTGTATGTTTTGATGGATTTCACTCCTGATAACACATTCGATGGTGATAAAGACTATGCCAAAGTATATGTAAAGACCGATAGCGGAGTGAAAGAATTCAAGGTGTCAGTACCCGATCAAACATGGGGTAAGCCATATTTTATCTACACCGATAAGGTAAAATACCAGCATAAGGTTTACTCGTTCACCATTCCACTCGACCAATTGGGCACGGATTCAGAAAACCTCTCACTGGCATTTGCGGCATACGGTACGGCTGCTGTTGTTTGCAAACAACCGGCAATGGCATTTGCATATAACTCGGAAACAGAGCAATTTTTGGTCGCATATGCGAGAAGCTCTTCTGAAAACTATGCAACCGATGATAATGACACAAACCAGATTGTCGCACGCTCGGTAAGCCCCGATGGCTTAACCGAGTCATTCGAAGAGGAAGTCTACGAGGCTTCGGGTGCTACACTTAGCAACCCGGCGGTCGCATCTGGATACGCTGGGACGGCGCTTGTAGTTTGGGATAATGCTTGGGATGGAATCAACGTACAAGGGCAATTGGTCGAAAGAGACGGAGAGCCGGCCGGCGGTAGTGGTCCGGTGTCGTTCGCAGATTGGCAGAACAACACGAACCCGGCGGTCGCATATGATGGTTTTAATGAAAAGTACCTGGTAGTTTGGGACGGTGGCTATAATGGCGACAGTACAGGCAGAAATATATATGGTCGAATCATCGATAAATACGGCGCTCTTGTGCCAGGTGAAGGTCGGTTTCAAATCTGCACCGATACAGCGAATCAAGAGAATCCCGTAATCG
>NZ_JBTSLF010000206.1:0-4188 GCF_054640775.1 Candidatus Aquicultor sp.
ATAGTTACCAGGGCGGAGGCTTCGGCTCTCATCTGGAATATCCTCTACAAAGAACCGCAAGAGGGCGGTAGCTATCCCGCTTACATTGCGCCGTATCTGCCGAAACCGACGATAACGTTCCCACGACGAAAACAGGTTGTATTTACTAAGGACTACTCGGTGACCGCACAGATCGACCCCGAGTCATCCGCACAGGAGCTATGGGTCGATGGAAAGCTTGCCCAGACTAAGCATGCCGGCGGTTCAAACACGGTAACGTTTACCGGACTCAAAGCTATAAACCGCACTTACTCTATAAGTGTGAGAACCAAGAACGGTTCGGCATTCACATCAACCGGCGTTGTGAGCTACTACTGCCTGCAAGCCCCGTCCGGCTACAACCACCTTATAGTCATCGATAAAAGCGAGTTCAGCCTCTATTGGATTATCGACGGCTTTATGAAAAAGATCTACCAGGTGGCAATCGGCAGGGACGGCATGGCGACGCCGAATGCCGAGTGGATAGTCGGACAGAAGTATAAAACAGACCCCAAAGGTGTCTACGGACCCCGCAAAATGCGTCTTTACAGATTAATGCATGGTACCTATGAGTACACCCGCTATGGAATCCATGGGACAAACGAGCCCTGGGTCATCGGTACCAGGGCTTCACATGGATGTATCCGCATGCGAAACAAAGAGGTCCTCGAACTCTGGCCCCAGGTTGACGTTGGGGATCACGTCGTAACGCAACCATAATGTAGTAGGTGGGCGAAATATAAAAATAGGACTAGCAAAATTTTCCAGCTTATTGTAGAATAAGCGCTAGGTAATTATGCAACACTATGGCTTTGAAAATCAGAAAGACATTCAGCTTAGCGAAACCAGCTTCAGTAGAACTGAGAAAAAACAAATAGAGCAAGAGATAATGAAACGGCTGCGCACGCAAATGCTGATGCTGGGCTGGATTATTATCCCGATAGTCGCCCTAGCGGTATGGTTTCTTAAACCGCAGCCGGCGGTTCAAAACTCCGCAGCAAAATTAGCCGCCACGACAGTTCTGGCGAAAAAGATCGAGAAGCGAACCCCGCCAACGAGCAACCTGGCTATAACCGCTACCACGACCACGAACCCAACGACCTTTCAGAAGGAAGCTACGGACACGATATTCTTCGTCGGTGTCGGCGATATGGCGTTCAATGGCCAGATTGGGGATACGCTTAGAGACAAAGGCGCACAAGACATATTCTCGGATATCACCCAGGTCCTGCAATCGGGCGATGTAGTCGTAGGTGATCTTGAATCACCGCTCTCTCCAGGAAGCCAGACACCGGGATCAAATAAATCGGCCGTTCTTGGAGCGCCCGAAGCCGCCACCGGCATGAAAAATGCGGGCATCAACCTGGTGTCTCTTGCCAACGACCACATGATGGACTATGGTACTGCGGGTCTAATCGATACGATTACCCGCCTCAACCGGGCCGGAATCGCCCACGCGGGGGCAGGCAGCAACTCACAGCAAGCTTATACACGCACAGTGCTTACTATTAAAGGGAAGAAAGTAGCGTTTCTCGCGCTTTCCTCGATAGCGCCCGACAACGCCCGCGCTCAAGAGGATAAAGCAGGGATTGCTGCCAATAAGAGACGTTCTTACATCGACAGTCTCATCAAGGAGTCCGCCAGGCAGAACGATTACCTGATCGTGTCGTGTCATTGGGGCGACGAAGGCAGCACCGAGATTATGAGTTCCCAGCGAAAGTTCGCTAAAAGGGCTATCGATGCCGGCGCCGATGTCGTAATCGGAAGCCACCCGCATATCATGCAGGGAATCGAGATATATAACGGCAGATGTATTGCATACAGCCCCGGCAATTTTATTTACCCCAGCGGCTCAGGGAATTCCGGCCAGGCGTTCGTTCTTAAGCTCTCGCTTGCTAAAGGCATGATCATTAAGGCGGAGGTCATTCCAATTTCCGTCGATCCATCCGGCAAGCCAAGCCTTGCTACCGGATGCGCTGCGGGAGCCATCTTGCAAAAACTAAAGGATCTGTCGGACCCCTTAGCGACAAACGTGAATATCGTCGGGAACACGGCGCAAGTCACCTGACGCAGGCAACAGTAACAAAGCCGGCGGCTTTGAATCACTAATCGATCTCTCGCGTTCTCTCGGTCACCCCCTTAAGAACGGCTTATCCATTAACTCCCGCTTTACTTATACCCGTTACGAAAATGTTTTAGAATTTTATTGGCCGACCGGCTTATTTATAGTGATAAGTGATACCTGTTAAATGAGAGTAGGCGGTGCTGATACAACGTGCGGATGGCACGTATGGGCTGAATAGGCGATAGCGGGTCAACTAACATGCTTATTTACATAATATTAACGCTGGCAAATATAACTTGCTATTGCCTTAATAGGCGGGCTTAGTATAGTATAATATTTGCATCATGTAATCCCTTAAGAAGTTCTCTTTCTGCTTATTTTTTGCTGACGACACACTACATGCAATAGTCAGGTATCTTGAAAATTGGGTTCTGCCCAAACATATTCACCAACCAATCAAGCCCGCAGCATTATCAGCAGCTCATCGCAATTATTTAGAATCGTATTTGAAAGCTTGCGAAAAGTTTCTCAAATACGGTTAATCGCTGGTAGGCATTATAGTAACCGGGTAGTGTTTAAAGCTTTACTAATAAGGCTGGTGCATCGTGGTTTTTGAAAGGAACTTTGCCAGAATTACTGGTCAAACATATGAGGAATTACTTGCATCGCTCATCGAATCGGCGAGGCTGATAAGCGGTAAGCTCTCACTCGATGAGCTTGCGGATATTATTGTTGTAGAAGCCCAACGGTTGTTTGACGCAAAGGCCGGATGGCTCTTTCTTTATGACTCAAAGGATGACCTTCTTAAAATCGAACGCTTCTGGGGCCCGAGCGAAGAAGTGTTTAGAGCCTTCTCGGTGCGTCCAGGCGAAGGCATCTCGGGTATAGCGTTCTTAACCCAACAACCTGAAGTAACGCTAAAAGCCGAAAAGTATCTCGCACTCATCCCTACCACAACGATCTTACCTGATGATGCCCCTGCGCTTGCGGTTTTCCCGCTCTCGGTTGGGGGACGCAGGATAGGGGTCATAGGTATTACTTCAGAAACCATCAGTAAGAAAGGCCTTACCGAGGATGAGTTTAACTCGGTCGTATCGGCCTTTGCCAACCATATTGCCATTGCGCTGGACACCGCACTGCTCTTCGAAGAGAAGAAAAAGGTGGAGCTGGAATTAAAGAATAGCGTTCAGCGGCTGCAGATGATTAACGAAATCGGAATCGATCTCATCAGAGACCTGGATTTAGCGGTGATCATACGCAAAGTCGCCCGCTACACGACCGATATTTTTGGCACCGACGCCGCGATCATCAACCTCGGCAACAAAGACGGCACTGTCATCGAAGCCGCATATTTCTATAACATGCCCCCCGAGACGGAAGAGATACTTCTGACGAAGCAGACCATTGCGCGGAGGGTCTTTGAGTATCCAAGGAGGGTGTTGATCAACGATTATCCCGTGCATACATGGGCGTTACCAGAGTTTATTGAAGTTGGTGTGAAGTCGTTGATCATGGTTCCGGTTATCTCAAGGGGCAGGGTTTTAGCTACTCTGTCCGCAGTAAGCTTCCGGGAGGAAAGGGCGTTTGCCGAAGACGATTTCGACGAACTCGAGTTCGTCGCCCGCCATGTCGCCGTAGCGATAGAAAACGCCAGGCTCTATTATGAGCAAGTCGAAACCAGACGGAAAATGGAAGATTACGCCACCCAGTTGCGGATGCTCAATGATTTTTCTCAGCGGGTAACCAGTGAGAGCAATCCGCAGGAGATGGCCGAGCAATTGGCCAAATCGGCCAGAATATTACTTAACTGTACGGTTAGCGGGGTCATTTTGTTTAGGAACTCGATGGATGAAGCGCCCACCTTATCCTGGTCCACCGATGGAAATCAGTCCTGCAAAGTCGAGCGCTTAGGAGTTGATTTCTCTACGCACGACGGTCTTTATAGCGAGTTGTTCAGGACAAAGAAGCCTATCCGCCTGAACAACATCTCAGCCCATCCGCATAGTAAAGGATTGCCCGAACATCATATGCCCATCTGTGATGTGCTTGGTGTGCCACTTCTAGATTCGAATGATGAGTTTATCGGGCAGGTTATGGTCAGCGAC